>CAMWWJ010000280.1 GCA_947177925.1 uncultured Lachnospiraceae bacterium | reverse complement strand
CATTTATATCTGTTATTACAATAAAGAAACGAAGCAGTTTGGGACATCGAAGGCGCTGAAGGAAAACCTGAACAGTGTCACGTCACTTGCAGCAGGAAGCTTATCCGGCAAAGACTTTGTTGCTTACTGTGAAGATAAGGATAATGATTTGGCCACAGCACAGCAGAAGTTTTGCCTGATGGACGTGGATGGAAATTTATTGACGCAGCGGGAGGGGGAATATTCCGATTTGCAGTATACATTCCTACCGGGAATGAGCCTGCCAACGCTTGCATGGAACGCAGCCGGGAACATTGCTTATTTGACTGGAACGAATCAAACGGTACAGATGCTCTTTGAGGAGCCGTTTTTGGGAATCGGAACAGCTTTTGAGGCAGAAGGACAATGTATTTATTATTTAGGCGGAATCACGGATGAAAGCAGGAATGTGCAGGCGCTCATTTTGCAGGGCAGCTCATGGGACATGGTGCAGATTACCGATGAAGACGATTACGTGGATGATTTTAGTGTGGATGGAGACAGCATTGCTTATGTGTTGACCAAGGCAAAAATGCAGGATGCTTCGACGGACTTTGAGACGAGCAGTCAAATCAAGCTGTTAGCTGATTATAACAGACATGACATTGCTTTAGAGACGGCTGATTACAGTGTATATGAAGCAGAGCCGGGCAGAGAGACTTCGTTCCGACTGATTTTATCAAACCATGGTACCGGACAGGCTGGCCGGGTAAACGTCAGGTTAAGAGATAAGTCCGGTCAGATCATAGATGAAAAAGCAATAGACATTGGAGTGCATCCCGGTGAAACGGTGCAGAAGGAAGTAAAATTGATGCTTCCCGATTCTTTTGACATAGGTATTTGCACACTGGAGGCTTATGAGGATGGAGTGACGGATTCCGATAACGGCAACAATGCAGTACCGCTTGATTTTGGGCGAAGTGAGCTGATGGTGGAGACGGCTTATCTGATTAAAGAAGAACAGCCTGTTTTAAAGGTAAAGGTGTCTAACATAAGTTATATAGACGATATTGCTTCTGTAGTAGTGAAAAATGCTGGCGGCAGGACTGTCGGGAGAGTAGAACTTTCGGTAAAAGCTCAAAGCGATACGGAATGGGAATATGTAATTGTAAAGTCTGCTTTGGGAGATTCTTTGGAGGATAATGTGCTGACCGTAACGGTTGCAGGCACGAAGGAGGAATATTATACGCATAATAATACGGAGGCACAGCGGATTACGCAGATTGTGGATGTGGAATTTCCGGATGGCGACATAGACAGTGGGGATGATGACGGAAACAAGGATGACGACGGAAACAAGGACAGCGGTAACAGTGGAACAGAAGATGCTGGAAAAACACAGACTTCCAAAATCTGGGTTTCGGAAGTTTCCCTGACCGGTATTTCAGGAAAAATAGCGGCAGGCAAAAAAATCAAAATAAACGCAAAAATCCTGCCGGAAAATGCCACGGATAAAGCGCTCACATGGAACACCAGCAATAAAAAATATGCCGTTATAGACCAAAAAGGAAGACTTTCCCTGAAAAAAGCAGGTGCTGGAAAAACAGTTACCGTCACTGCCACCGCAAAGGATGGTAGCGGCGTAAAGGCAACCATAAAGATTAAAATCATGAAACATGCCGTAAAAAGCGTGAAGCTGGAAGCACCATCCAAAACCTTACAGGCAGGCAGGTCCATGACGGTCAAGGCAACAGTAAAGACCACCGGTAAGAGCGTAAATAAAACCCTGAAATGGCAAAGCTCCAATACAAAATATGCCACTGTCAATAAAAAAGGAAAAGTAACAGCCAAAAAAGCCGGAAAAGGAAAGACTGTGACTATTACAGCAACGTCTACAGATGGAAGCAATAAAAAGGCAAAGGTGAAGATAAAGATTAAATAATGGAGCAATAGATTTAAAAATCGGAGAAAAAATCATATGAAAATAAGCACAAGATTTCTTTCAATACTATTAACAGCATCATTAGTATTTTTTACGCAAGGGCTTGACACCCATGCTGAAAATGGAGTAAATGCAAGGAATAGTACAAAATTATCCAATCCCAGAATAGAGAATGGTTCAATTACATGGGACTGTATTTACTTTGGAAATTATAAACAGGTATATATAGAAGCAGATGAAATCATTGCTGCGCCCATTAAGTGGCGGGTTTTGCAAATTGATGGTAATAAAGCATTTGTTTTGGCGGACAAAAATATTAATTTATACCCATACAATACAAGAACCGACTATCTTACATGGGAAGACAGTTCCATTCGTCAATGGTTGAATTCTACATTTTGGGAAGAGGCATTTTCTCAGGAAGAAAAAAATGTTGTTTATACAACCAAAATCAGCAATCCGGATAATCCCATGTATGGAACAACTGGAGGAAACGTTACGGAAGATAAATTGTTCTTACTGTCAGCAGAAGAAGTCATGACTCCGGAATTTGGCTTTCTAAATACTTATGGAGCAAGTAAGGAAAGGACAGTAAAAAATACCGACTATGCGATACTGGGCGGGGAAACGGGAGCAGAATGGATAGGCGAGGAAGGAAGATGGTGGCTGCGCACACCGGGAGTATCAGCAAGGAATGCAGCGCTTGTATATGAAGAGGGAAACATACAGATTGCAGGGCATAATCTGACAGATGACAGGGTAGGGGTTCGTCCGGCTATGTATATAGACCTTTCCAATACAAGTTTGTGGCGGTATGCAGGGAAAGCTTCCGCCAATGGGGAAGTATATTCACAATATAACTTATCAGGCCCTTCCATAGACAATGGGATTGTGTCATGGGACTGTATTTATTTTGGAAATTACCCACAGTCAGATATATCCGGCAATAAGAAAGAGCCTATTAAATGGCGGGTATTAGAAATAAATGAGGATGAAGTATTTCTTTTGTCAGATAAAAATATTGACGTACAGAGATACCATAATAAAAGTGAGGCTGTTACCTGGGAAACCTGCACTATGAGAACCTGGCTGAATAATAATTTCATAAAACGGGCATTTAGCCAAAAGGAAGAAAATGCCATTATGGAAACTTATGTAAAAAACAGTAATCGTCCGGAATGGAGTGCACAGGGAGGAAATGATACAAAGGACAAGGTGTTTCTTCTTTCTTTTCAAGAAGCATGGAATTATGAATACAGATTGCATGCCAGTCGTGAGACTGCCATTAATACAGCTTACACGGCTGCAGGCGGCACAATTGGTTCAAAAGGAATGAAAAGTGCCGGAAGCAGTGACGCATGGTGGCTGCGCACACCGGGAGAAAATAACCAGAAAGCATGCTTTGTAAGCATAAGAGGGCAGATATGCTTTGATTATGGATTCCCGGTAAATGACGACACTCTGGCTGTTCGCCCTGCATTGCGCTTGAATCTTTCAGATGAAAGTCTGTGGAGCCATGCAGGAAAAGTCAGTGAGTTAGATTGTTCAGAAAGAGATAACACTCCTAATGACACTTCGGGGAAGAATGAGGAAAATAATGATTCCTCACAAGAAAACACAGAGGAGGAAGCTGTACAGAAAAAAACTACTTTGAAAAAAGGTACCAAGATTGTTGACAAAACCTCAAAGGCTGCATATATAGTAACAAGCGATAGCGGAAAAACCCCGACAGTTACATGGAAGGAGTCAATAAATAAACAATCCGGAAGCATAAAAATTCCTTCGACAATCAAGAAAAACGGGGTTTCTTATAAGGTAACTGCCATTGGGAAAAATGCATTAAAAAACAACAAATATATTACAGATATTAGAATTCCTTCAAGCATAGTAAAAATTGATACAGGTGCCTTTGAAGGCTGCACCAGCTTAAAAACCGTAACCATTGGAACCGGCTTAAAATCGATTGGCAAAACTGCCTTTAAAAACTGCAAAAAGCTAAAGACACTTACTATCAAAAGCACCAAGCTGAAAACCGTTGGGAAAAATGCTTTTAAAGGGATTTATGCCAAATGCAAAATAAAAGTCCCGGCTAAAAAAGTAAAAGCATATACGAAGCTGATGAAGAAAAAAGGACAAGCAGTTACGGTGAAGGTTACGAAATAAAAAGAAATACGCATAGAGCGGAAGAATTGTACCCTGCGGCGGTTGACAGTGTTTCGCCCCGTGACACTGCCGGCTTGTAATCTTTTTTGCACCTTATAGTCCAAACAATAATGCGATTTACAATGAAAAATCAATTCAATAGATAGAAAAATTATAAATTT
>CAMWWJ010000279.1 GCA_947177925.1 uncultured Lachnospiraceae bacterium | reverse complement strand
GTTTTTTCTCTTGGAATTTCAGGGTTGCATTGCTGTTTGTTTGTCAAGGTACTTTATCCAATCGCACAATGCGAAGGATTTTTGTTTGTGTCTTTTCTTCGAACACACAACTCTGATATCATATCATGGTTGGTATTTTATGTCAAGACCTTTTTTGAAATATTTTTTTCCACCCTGTTTGGCGGTGGAATCTTATTGTATCATTTCCTGCCATATTTTGTCAACCACTTTTATGGCGAAAAAAAAGAAATCTAAATTGCAGATTGCTTTTTTCAATAGAAATGAAACGGAGAAAGAGGGATTTGAACCCTCGCGCCGCGTGAACGACCTACACCCTTAGCAGGGGCGCCTCTTCAGCCTCTTGAGTATTTCTCCATGATTCTGAACTTTATCCTCTACCAATCGTCCAGCCTTCTTTTATAAGAACCTTTTATTTGCCTCTTATTTTCCAAGCAGGACACATCTTATAAAGTTTTCACGTCTCGCATGACGCAAATGTTATTATACTAAAGGAAATTTTATTTGTCAATTACTTTTTGGATAATTTTATAATTTTTGAAAATTATATAATTTTATCTTACAGCGGATAATCTCGAGAGCCTTGTTTTACTGATTCTTATAAGGGTCTGCAACCTTCATTGCCTGCTGCCATCTCTTATTTCTTTTTCTCTTTCGCAAAGCAGCTTTTATGTTTAATATAATAAAGAACACGCAGCTTCCAAAGACTACTCCTCCAATCAACATATCCCGTTTGGCCTCTTTATCGGAGGTCACTTCAATGCAATAAGGAGTCATCATTGCCTTGAGTGTTTCTTCGTCCCGAATTCCGGATATTTCCCGAACCGCGTCTCCCATATATAATTGGACACCATTATCGATTGCGGTAAGCCGCCCTTGTATAACGGTTTCAAAAGGAAGTCGGCCTCCATGTGTCAAAATATACGTTTCTATTTCACTCATATTTTGATTCTTGAAAAAAAATGTTCCAGACTTCATTTTTATTGACATATATTTGTTTTCTTCATTCGGGAAAGGAAGCAGATAATACCTTTCTTTTATTCCTATTATGTACAATAAAGACAATTCTTCTTCACAATACGGCGCAGATACTGAGGAAATACTTTCTTCTACATAGGGAAACCGCTGCATATCCGCCTCTGTCATTTCATTTAATTGTTCTACTTCCCCATGGATACCTTTCCAGTTCGTATATCCATCTACCAGTGTAAGCCCTCCCAAAATCATGATTACCGTAAAAATACTAAGGCCTAGGCCATAAAGTTTTCCCATTGTCTCACCACCTGCTTTCCTCTTTGTATTCCCGCATTCCTTCTTCCCAGATTGCTTTATTTCTGGCTCGTTCTTTTCTCTTTTCTCCAATTGCAAAAACCGGTATTATAACTAATCCTCCCCCTACAATTAAGAGAAGGAATCCTATGATACACTTTAAAAATATATCAAATCCTTCAGGTGGCTCACACCATACTTTATAGGGTTCTTCTTCTAAAATATAGCCTTCCACCACATCACCTGTCATAACACCCAGTTGATTTACTATAATCTCGGCTTCAACCAGATTGTCCATTGAATCCCGATATAACCCCTTGTAAAACTTACTTCTAAAACCAGTCACAGAAGTAATGGTAGCCTGTGTCTTAATTCCCCTCTCCTTATACTCCCTGCCGATTTCCGGCATGAAAAACGCATAAAGCAGAAGCACAAATCCTATGACTAACGTAAAATAGCATCCAAATCCTTTTAAACGCTGACCAGCACTCATTGGTTTTCTCCTTACGTATATTCTTCTATAGCATTTTCAATCCTGTTTTTTACTTCCGTAGCGATCTCCACAGTCTTCATCCCCTTATATTCTTCATAAGGAATTGGCGGCAGATAAATAACCTTTACCGTAACCGGCTTAATTGACTTTTCATCAAAGGGCTTAAAGGAATCAATTAAAGCCACAGGCACAATAGGGCATTGAGCCTTTACTGCGCTCTTAAAGCTTCCTCCTTTAAATTCTAAAAGTTTATTTCCGTTCTTACTTCTGGTGCCTTCCGGGAAAATAAGAAAATTTCTTCCCTTTTTTACTTCCTCGCTTACCTGCCTGATGATCAACATGGATTGCTTGATGTCCTCCCTGTCGATCACAAGGGAGCCAAGGGCACCAATTACCTGTTTTAATAAAATTACCTGACTTGCTTCTTTTTTTATGACAAAAGCAAATGGTGTGGTACAGGAATGGAGGACTGCCAAAACATCATAAAGCCCCTGATGATTTGGAAAAAAAATAAAACCATTTTCCTTTGGAATGTTTTCCTGACCATGTGCTTCGATTTTTACCCGCCCCGCCCAGTTGGCACAAAGCGTAATTTGTCTGGATACTTTAAAGCCCGTCAAATAAGATATTTTGTCGCAAACACTGCAAACCCAAAGCTTTAGCATTAAATACGGAACAATGGGCAGCAATCTGATTACCATCATTGCAATACGCATACTCTCACACTTTCTTATGTTCTCTTATCATTAAAGTTTTAACCAATCCGTAAAAATTATGAGGAATTTTCCCCTGCTTTAAACAAAATTTACAACATTCTGTATTCTTTCACAGCCATTTCATAAAGATTATTCCCTTCTTTATCTATGACTACGATGGCAGGGAAATCTTTTACTTCCAGCCTGCGGATTGCTTCTGTTCCTAAATCATCATATGCAATTACTTCAGAAGATTGAATGGATTTGGATAGCAGCGCTCCTGCTCCTCCTACAGCCGCCAGATATATTCCCTGATTGCGCACAATGCTATCTATCACCGCTTCACTGCGCTTCCCTTTTCCAATCATGCCTTTTAGTCCCATGTCCATAAGCTTTGGTGCATATTTATCCATACGGCTTGCTGTAGTAGGCCCTGCCGATCCAATGGGTCTTCCTTCTCTTGCCGGAGAAGGTCCCATGTAATAAATCACATTGTTCTTTATATCGAACGGGAGACTTTGCCCTCCCTCAAGGGCTTCATACATTCTTTTGTGGGCAGCATCTCTTGCCGTATAAATCGTGCCTGATATGTATACATAATCTCCTGCTTTTAATGTATCAATTTCCTTTTGATCGAAAGGCGCCTTAATATATTTATTCATAAATTCCTTTCCTATATAGAAACATTTCATCTTTTCTCTGTACGAAACAAAGCTGTTTCTTCTATATATAAAAAATTTTTATTTGGCAATACTATATATTGTGTTTCCTTACCAATTATTATTTATACTTCTCTTACCGCATGACGATTTACATGACAGCAGATATTGACTGCTACCGGGAGTCCTGCTATGTGGGTAGGATAAGTATCAATATTTATAGCCAGAGCGGTTGTGGTCCCTCCAAGTCCTCCCGGACCAATGCCCGTCTTGTTAATCGTAGAAAGAAGCTCCTCCTCCATTTCTTTTACATAGGGAATCTTTGAATGGAGTCCAAGCTCTCTGGTAAGGGCCTTTTTCGCCATAAGAGCGCACTTTTCAAAGGTGCCGCCGATTCCCACGCCAATTACCATTGGGGGACACGCATTAGGACCTGCATCCTCTACAGCAGTTAAAATAGCATTTTTTACTCCTTCTATTCCGTCCGCAGGCTTTAGCATGAACACACGGCTCATATTTTCACTTCCAAAGCCTTTTGGCGCTACTGTAATTTTTACTTTGTCGCCCTCAACCATCTGATAGTGTATTATTGCAGGCGTATTATCTTTTGTATTTTCCCTGATAAGCGGATCTTTTACTACTGATTTTCTTAAGAATCCTTCTACATAGCCCTGACGAACTCCTTCATTTATGGCATCTTCCAGCAGTCCACCTTCAAAATGAACGTCCTGGCCGATTTCCATAAATATGACTGCCATTCCCGTATCCTGGCAAATCGGTATCATATCCTCACCTGCGATAGAAAGGTTCTCCTGAAGCTGGGCAAGCACCTGTTTCCCTAAAGGAGACTTCTCCGTATCGCAGGCAGATTTTAATGCATCATCCATATCCTTTGTAAGAAAATGATTTGCTTCTATACACATTTCCTTAATATTTTTAGTAATTTCCGAAACTTGAACGGTTCTCATTGATAATCCTCTTTCTTTTTCTTTCATAAAAAATCGACACTGGTATATTATATAATTTTTTTTCTATTATTTCAACGCAAAAAAGCCATATTATCCTGTAATTTACGATAATATGGCTTTTTC
>CAMWWJ010000278.1 GCA_947177925.1 uncultured Lachnospiraceae bacterium | reverse complement strand
CCGAGATCTACACTATCCTCTTCGTCGGCAGCGTCATATGTTTATAAGAGACAGGTGGTAAACTAGAACAAGCATAGATAACAGCAAACAATAAGAAACAGTAAAAAGAATAACATCAGTACGGAGGATATATGGGTTTAACAGATGATTTTAACAGTGATGAAAATAAAACCGGATTGCCGGTTATTTATATGTCCGTAGGGGTAATCAGTTTTATCCTTTTTATTTTATGTGTGGTGCTTGTGATGAACAGAGAAGAACGTTACAGTGAAAAGGCAAGGGCGGCTGCGGAAAAAAAGCAGCAGGAAGCTTTGCTTGAGGAAGAAAAGGCTTCGGATTTAGAACTGGGGGAATCCACGCTTACCTCTGATCAACTGGATTTTTGGGATATGTATAAGGATGATTCCAGTGATTTAGGGGAAACAAAGACCCTTTCGGAAAATGATTATGGGAAAAAGGCACAGGCTTTGCGAGAAGAAGAAGGAGAACTGGAAAAAGAAAAGGATTTGTCAGAAGGGGGAACTAAGACCAAGGTAACCCTGCCTGACGGAAGCGAACAGTGGATTATGATAAATGCTTATATAGCCAGAAATAAATATGACTATGTAGGGATGGTCAGCCAGGAACCACTTATGAAATATTACGAAAACGGACAGAAAATATCCTATATGGGAGTGGATGTAAGTAAATCCACAGGAGCTGTCAATTTTGAACAATTGAAAAATGCAGGGATTGAATATGCCATGATACGGCTTGGCTCCAGAGGATATAGTACCGGGCAGCTTTCTCTGGATGAAAATTATATTACTAATATGGAGGATGCCAAAAGCGCAGGCTTAAGTCTGGGTGTTACCTTTTATTCCCAGGCGGTTACGGTGGAAGAAGCAGCAGAAGAGGCGGAGTTAGTTCTTGCTAACTTGGCTGATTATCATATTACTTATCCGGTAGTGTTCCATATGGATATGATTTCCAATGATAAGGCAAGAACAGATACACTCAGTAAGATGCAGCTAACGGAAATAGCCGCTGCCTTCTGCGACCGGATAGCGGAAGCAGGATATACGCCTATGATATATGGAAATAAATACTGGCTCCTTCGGAAAGTGGATTTAACAAAGCTTGGAAAATATGAAATATGGCTGTCCCAGTCAGAGGATATTCCGGATTATCCATATACCTTTTCCATGTGGCAGTATACCCAGAATGGAAAGATTCCGGGCATTACCGGGGAGGCAAACTTAAGTATTTCTTTTGTGAATTATGATATGCGGTAATGGTCTGGATGCAGTCATTTAAAAATTCAACGGCGGAGGAATTATAACGTAAGCTGCAAAATTTTCTCAGAAATCTCCACCTGTGAATAAATATCCGCATATTGGGAAGGCAATAAATTCTCAATAAAATTTATCGGAAAATTCTTTTGAAACCCTTTTTGTTTTACTATGTCGGCTGCCTTGTTATAAGCAATGGCAGCCGTTACTTCATCCGAATAAATTCCAACTATATAGTCGCCATTTAAGTGAATTTTTACCTTATAAAAAGTTTTTTCATTTTTCTTAATCTGAAGGACACCGTGAAAGCGGTTGATGATTTGAATATTTTCGTAACGAAAGTCCGTATCATCCCCATTCTTAAACAGATAGTCCCGATTCTTTACCCCAAAATTTTTAATTCCATATCGGTTCAGGATATTTACCTGCATGCCGTAATCAGCTACGAAAAAATGTCCGCCCCGTTTCATGATCTTATGGCTGGAGTAATAAAATAAATCATCAATATCAAAGGTAAGCACAAGCTCCTTAGAAAGATAATATTGGAAAATGCGGTTTCGGATATAAATAGGAGTTCCGATATATACGCCGTTATCTCGAAAATTAAATAAAATAACTGCTTTTTCAAGAGAGAGGTCGGAAGGATGATAGTGGTCTATGGAAAACTGAGGATTTTTTAAAATCCGGTCGGCTTCCAAATAAGCCTTATGGGCTTCTGTTTCTTTTAAAAAGCTGCCAAGGCTGATATGCTTTTTTCGATATGTGATGGAGGAACGATAATAGAGTTCCCCATTCTTTTTTTTGGCTGAAAATACACCTGTTAACTGTTTCATAAGTCGAAATCACTCACAATTTTTTTTATACTGTCATATCTTAGTATTTCCTAGTATATCATTTTCAAAAAAAATACTCAAATGAAGTATATTTTACCATATGACTGTATAGAATAATCATTGAGATGTTACGAAAGTATTACGTCTTGTAACAAAAAAAGCAGATTTATTTCTGTTTCATTGCAGGAATTTTTCAAATCTTTCAGAATTTTCCTGCTTAAGGAGGCAAAATGAAAAAAACAATCGGGAAGGTCGTAATCAGTGTGGAATGCATCCTGCTGGCATTACTGATCTTCCAAAATCCATTACAAGAGGAAGAAGAGGAAGTGGACAAATACAGACTGATAAGCAGCATATATGAGAGACAATTGGAGGAAGCGGTGTCTAACCCGAGAATTATAGATGAAGAAATTTTAGAAAGAAGAAAGTTATATGATTTAAATAATACAGATTATAATAACCTGCTTAGGATTGTAGAAGCAGAAGCAGGGGGAGAAGGAGAAGACGGAAAGCTTTTAGTTGCAAACGTGGTACTTAACCGGGTAAACAGCAGAAAGTTCCCAAACACGGTAACAGAAGTGGTATTTCAAAACAGTGGGGGGAAAACCCAGTTTGCTCCTACCAGGGACGGAAGGTTTTATTCCGTAAGGGTAACGGAGGAAACGGTCAGGGCCGTTGAAAGGGCAATTTACGGAGAAGATATATCAGGTGGAGCCCTTTATTTCGTGGCGGTTAGCAAGGCCTCCCAGGATAAGGTCAGTTGGTTCCAGAGAAAGCTTCAGAAAGTATGCTCCTATGGGGGACATGATTTTTACAGATAAAATCCATAGTATTTTTTCACTCTTTTTACGTGTATTTCTTGCAAGTGGTATCTCGATATGATAAAATAAGCACTGTGTGAAGAAAGATGTAAGCTTGTGGTTGGTATATGATGGATGCAGAAGATTTCTTAGCCGACCCGGCAGTGCACAAATATATAAATGATATCAATAAAATGTGAGGGATACATACTATGGAAATTTTATACAAAAGTACGCGCAGCAACAGTGCTCCGGTAAAGGCTTCCGAAGCAATTTTGAAAGGACTGGCAGGGGATGGGGGGCTGTTTGTTCCAACCAGCCTGCCAAAGCTTTCTCTGTCCATGGAAGCACTTTCGAAGATGAATTATCAGGAAACGGCCTATGAAGTCATGAAACTGTTTTTGACAGACTTCACAGAAGAAGAGCTGAAGCATTGTATAAACAGTGCATATGATTCCAAATTCGATGTAGAAGAAATTGCGCCTTTGGCAGAAGCAAAAGGTGTGTATTATCTGGAGCTGTTCCACGGTGCCACTATTGCGTTTAAGGATATGGCGCTTTCTATTCTGCCCCATTTACTTACTACATCCGCAAAGAAAAATAACGTAAAAAATGAAATCGTGATTCTGACAGCCACCTCCGGGGATACCGGAAAAGCAGCTTTAGCGGGATTTGCAGATGTTCCGGGAACGAAGATTATCGTGTTCTATCCAAAGAACGGAGTAAGTCCTATTCAGGAAAAGCAGATGATTACTCAAAAGGGAGCCAATACCCATGTGGTAGGAATTCATGGAAACTTTGATGACGCCCAGACCGGAGTGAAAAAACTGTTTGCGGATGAAGCGCTTGCAAAAGAAATGAGTGAAAAGGGCTTTCAGTTTTCCTCTGCAAACTCTATTAACATCGGGCGTTTAGTTCCACAGGTAGTCTATTATGTATATGCTTATACACGTCTTTTGGCAAACGGAAAGCTGTCTGAAGGCGAAAAGATGAATGTAGTAGTGCCTACCGGCAACTTTGGAAATATTCTGGCAGCATATTATGCGAAAAATATGGGAGTGCCCATTGACAAGTTAGTCTGTGCATCTAATGACAATAAGGTGTTATATGATTTCTTCCAGACAGGAACTTACGATAGGAACAGGGAATTTATTTTAACCTCATCTCCATCCATGGATATTTTGATTTCCAGTAATCTGGAAAGGCTGATTTACAAAATTGCAGGTGAGGATTCCGCAGCCAATGCAGAGCGGATGAATTCCTTAAGCAAGAACGGCTCCTATGAAATTACCGAGGAAATGAAAAAGGAGCTTGCCGACTTTCGAGGCGGTTATGCTACTGAGGAGG
>CAMWWJ010000277.1 GCA_947177925.1 uncultured Lachnospiraceae bacterium | reverse complement strand
ACATACATATATACTTTTACTTTTCTGTAATTTATAAAATTCTCCGCTTAATAAATTAATCATTTGCCTCGCCTCCCAATAATTCCATAAAATAACCTTCCAGGTCCTGTCCTGCCAAATAGCTTTCTAATATATTCACACCGTTTACGATCAGCTCCCTGTTAATCTGCTCTAACTTTTCAAGCTGCTCGAAAATACGCAAAACTCCCTGTTTTGGAATATCAAAATTACTGATATGAAGCTTTTCTTCCAGAATATTTGCTGCCAGACCTTCATTATCCACGATGATTTTCTGACACCGCCTGCATCGGTCATTCAACTCTTCTGCATCGAATTCTTCAATCAGCGCTCCGTCTCTGATTATGCCGTAATGAGAGGCTATTTTGGAAAGCTCGCCTAAAATATGGCTTGAAATTAGTATTGTAATCCCTTTTTCCTGGTTCAGCTTTAAAAGCAGTTCACGGATTTCTTTAATTCCTTCCGGATCAAGGCCGTTGATAGGCTCATCCAGAATCAGAAAATCCGGATTACGAAACAGGGAAATTGCAATTCCCAGCCTTTGCTTCATACCCATGGAAAAATTCTTTACCTTTTTCTTTTCCGTTCCTGCCAGTCCTACAAATTCCAGCATATCATCTACTGCCTGTTTTTCCGCAATGCCAAAATTTCTTCTGACTACCTCCAGATTTTCCTTTGCCGTCATATTTCCGTACACGCCGGGATTTTCAATTAAAGTCCCTATTCTAAGACGCTGTTTCTCCAGCTCCTTAGAACCAAATAATTCAATAGTCCCTTCTGCAGGGGCTGCCAGCCCTGCAACCATTCTCATAAATGTAGTTTTTCCGGCACCGTTTTTACCGATAAAACCATAAATTGCGCCTTTTTTTACATGCATACATACATGATCCACTACTTTATGAGTTCCATACACTTTTGTGATATTTTCTGTTTTTAATACATAATCCATACTGTATCACCTGTTTCCTTTCTATTTTTTCACATTTTCATGATCCCTGTATTTGGGATTGCTCTGCTGTGCTTATGTATATAGCATAACAGGCAGCAATTTAGAAACTTTAGGAAAAGTATAAAGAAATCATAAAGTTTTTAATTTATTACTATTTCATTTTAAAGCCGATTCCCCATACTGTTTCAATATAGGTTTCCTCTTCATTAGCTTTTGCTAACTTTTGCCTTATGTTACTGATATGGACATTTACTGCATTGTCCTCTCCTAAAAACTCTTCATTCCACACCGATTCATAAATATTGCTTTTTGTAAATACCTTGCCCGGATTTCCCATAAGCAGCTCCAAGATCAAATATTCCCTTCTGGTCATACGGATTTCGGTTCCTGCAACGGTAACCCGAAATTCCTCCGGCTCTAAAATAATATCCTTATATCGCAGCTTTTTTCCACTATCTTCCTTTAGAAATTTCTCATAATTTCCACTACGGCGCAATACGGCTTCCAACCGTGCCAGCAGCTCCTCTGTATCAAAAGGTTTCGTAATATAATCATCCGCTCCTGCCCGAAGCATGGATACCCTTGTCTGTATTCCATCTTTTGCAGAGGAGATGATAACTGCAATTTGAGGATTTTCTTTTTTTATCTTTTTAAGCAGATCCTCTCCATTCATCCCCGGCAACATCAAATCCAGAATCACTGCTGCCGGACATTCCTTTTCTATATACAGGAGCGCTTCCGTTCCTGAAAATGCCTGAGCGGTTTCATATCCGTTCTGACAAAGTAATTCCTTTAACATATGATTGATATCATTGTCATCCTCCACAATTAGTATGTAATCCTTCATTTTCTCTCCTTCTATATTTGAGCTATTAAAAGCAGCCCATACAGGCTGCTTTTATCATATATATAATATACTAATTTAAATACTTCTGCAATGTACGCATACATTCCTTTATATCAAGAGGCTTTGCCAAATGAGCATCCATACCGCACTCAAAACAACGCTTGGCATCATAACCATTCATTTCAATATTCTCTTTTCTTTATGGTATCCACAACAGCCTCAAATGCTTTAAGAATCTTAGGATTAAATACGCCGCACTCATTATTCTTTATCATTTCTACTGCAGTATCATGGCTAAATGCCTTCTTATATACTCTTTCAGAGGTAAGAGCATCATATACATCCACAATGGATACGACCTGTGCCCAAATTGAAATATCATCGCCGCTCAATCCATCCGGGTAACCTCTTCCATCCCAACGTTCGTGATGGTGCCTGCAAATATCATAGCTGTAATTATAAATTCCTTCATCCATGATATTAGGAATATTCTGAAGAATTTCACAACCTTTCACTGTATGCTGCTTCATGATTTCAAATTCTTCCGCAGTAAGTCTTCCCGGTTTATTTAGAATACTGTCCGGTGTGGAAATCTTACCTACATCATGAAGTATAGAAGATGTAACGATTTTATCAATCTCACTCTTTGATAAATGGTATTCAGGATACATATCACTTACTTTTTTCATTAAAATTTTTGTAAGTCCGCATATACGTTTTACATGCTCTCCCGACTCACAATCCCGAAACTCAATCAGTGTTGCAAGAGTCTCTACCATTGATTTATTAAATCTGTTAAGACGCTCTATCTGTTTTTCCACAATATGCTCTAATTCATTTCTATGGCTATATAATTCAATGATATTGCCAATTCTGCATTTTAAAAAATGTGCCATAAAGGGCTTGGTAATCACATCAACAGCGCCAAGATCATATCCTTCAGACAACATTTCTTTACTATTTTCCGCAGTTATGAGAAATACGGGTATGTTTTCGATTTTTTTGCTTCTGTTCATCTCCTTGAGAACACCCAGTCCATTTATTCCGGGCATGAGCAAGTCAAGAAGTACCGCAGAAATATCTTCATTACTATTTATTATTTCAATAGCTTCAGCCCCATCACAGGCTTTGATTATATCATAGTCCTCTTTAAATATTTCTGCCAGAATATCGCGATTAATTTCGATATCATCAACAATCAGTATGGTTTTTTCTTTCTTCATGGAAACCTCCTTATCTAATTTATTCTAATTTATCATTTTTGTGATTTTAATAACAACAGTCTATATTAAAATCATTTTAAGATACTTTATACATAAAATCAATGGGTTCTTGTCTTCTTTCATTGAATAATGACTGCCAATTATATAGCCCGATTATATGGCAGTAGCTACTATGGTCATTTCATGATAAAATAGTGCATATAATAATAGATTAGGAGTGATATAAATGGCTTTTGCAGGCATGTTCATGATGTTTCTTGCAGTTATTATCATAATATTGATTATATCAATATCTTCGGCAGTTATTCTTTTTCTTGTTTCATTTTTCATGAAGAGGAATTATAAGAAGAAACTGTTAGAGGGACAATCCGCTGCATCAGGGGAAATTAAAGAATATTATTTAATTCCAATGGTGATAGGATGGATATTTATGATACCTGCTCTATTTCTTGCGGTCTTGATCATATATGTTTCTATCAGTACATCCATATCCCAACATAACAGTCTGGGATATCAAGTCATGCATGGAAATTACAGCCAGGCTGAACGAATTTTAAAAAAAGGAGTCAGTCCTGACTGCACTTTAGAAAGCAATCAACCGGCAAAGCCCGGAAAACAGACTCTTCTAAGCTTACTTTGTGAAAAAGGCTTTGTAGATAATTTGGAATATTCCATTAACGAGGAAGAAACAGAAGAAGAATTGAAAATGATACAACTTCTGATTGATTATGGTGCTGACATAGAAAGTAAAACATATCGCCATGATATAAACGATTCTAGACATTTTTACCATGATGAATACGACTATTATGAGAGCAGTGATATGTGCGGCTATACTCCTTTTCTATATGCTGTATATATGGGAAATAAAAAGACGGTAAAGCTGTTAGTAGAAAACGGCGCTGACATCCAAGTAGAAGATTATTGCGGATTTAATGCCATTTTGACCATTGCAGATAATTTGAACGACAGTAATGGGCTGTCTATGCTCCAGTATTTACTCGAGAAGGGCTGTGATGAAAACCATGTTACAAACTTTTATCAGGAAGCTAACTTTCTCTCATCCAGACATTATGGTCCCGGTGGAATACCTTTAAATAAAAAAATACAGAAATTATTTAGAAGAATCGTAAATGTTCAACCTTTTTATTAAATAACCGCTATTTAGAGATTATTTTAAGAATTCTCTGCTACAATAAATTCTATAGCACATTATTTATATTACTAAAA
>CAMWWJ010000276.1 GCA_947177925.1 uncultured Lachnospiraceae bacterium | reverse complement strand
CTTACATTTTATCACATATTAATTGGAAATACTTGAATTAATCAGCGTTTCCCTAGAACTCCTACATAGTCATTTGATTCGAGACAAAGAAATTAAACAAATGGATATTGGAAAATTAATTAACTTATTAAAAGAGCAAAATTGTATGCTATTAGAGACTATTAAAAGATTGCAAATATTACCAGTAGGTCATGAACTGAGCTTACTTGCGCTACAGCTTTATCTGGGAAAAATTGATATAAATATAAATGACAGGCCTATAGATAATCTTACAGAGGTAAAATATGAGAAATAAAAAATATAATCTTTTAGAATTACAACAAAACAGGAAATTATGGTCTTCTATAAAGACCGACTTATGGGATAAGGAAAAAAAGGATATATATGTAATGCGAAAGAAGGCTGTAGACTTATACATAGATGATATACCTGTTACTGACATTTCAAAAATTACGGGGATGCGGCATAATAAAATTTCAAAATTGATTGAGCGTTGTATAAAAATCAATCCCAATACCGGTATGCAGTTTGGATATGCTGCATTAATTCCAAATAAAAAGGTTGTTGTAAACCCTCCTAATCATATTCCTAATACAACCTCCAAATCCAAGGGTTCCTTCAAGACACTCTTATTAACACATCCACAATTAGAGTCTTTTATTAGTGACAATTATTTTCAGAATGCAAATGCTACCTTAGAAAAACGTATTTCACCATCAAATTTACATAAAAAATTTTTAGAAGAGTGCAGGAAGATAAATATTCAGGATTATGAATATCCATTTAATACATGCGATAAGGCTCGACGTACATTTTATAAATATTTGGAACACTTGGAACAAGAACATATAAATAAGGCGATAACACGTGAAAATAAGAATGCGCAACAAAAGTTTTTTTCTACAGGAATTGCAAAGAGCATGAGGCCAACACCTCTGGCTCCTTTTTCGGTAGTGCAAATAGATGGTCATAAAATAGATATGCTATATACGGTTGAAGTTCTAAACAGACACGGAGAGATCATTCGGATGCCGGCAATGCGTATATGGCTACTTGCAGTTATAGATGTTGCTACTAGAACGATTCTTGGTTATAGTATGACTTCCAATGAAAATTATAGCCAAACAGATGTTTTGCGTGCTATTAGAAATTCTATTATTCCCAAAACCCCTATTGATTTTACACTTGCAGGAATAGAATACCCTGACAATTACGGTTATCCATCCCTTGCAATACCAGAAACAGAGTGGGCAATGCCCAATATTATAATGTTGGATAATGCAAAGTCACATTTGGCAGAAAATGTAATTGACAAGTTATGTTCCCAATTATATTGTTCTTTAAATTTTGGTTCTGTAGCAACACCAGAGACAAGAGGTATCATTGAACGCATGTTTAAGACCTTGGAGGATAATGGATATCATAGAATCGTATCAACAACAGGGAGTAATATCTCTGATGTTCGCCGGGCAAATGCAGAAGTCGATGCTGTAAAATATCAAATCACATACAACGATATGGCACAATTAACAGAATATTTTATTGCCCTATACAATAGCAGTCCACATTCCTCTTTGGAGAATCAAACTCCTCTGGAATGTATGCAGCGAAGAGTACTAATGGCCGGAATGGAGCCATGTATTGCTGATACTGAAATGAAGAGGAAAGTATATGAGCTCACAAATATCACAGAAATAAAGACAATCCGAGGTAGTGCAAAAAACGGCAAACGACCCTATATTACCTACAAAGGAACAGAATATCGGAACGATATTTTATCCCAGTCCATGGGGCTGATTGGACATAAATTGATTATTGAAATAAATCCGGACGATATAAGTACTCTTAGAGGTTACTTTGAAGATGGGACGGAATTAGGAAGATTAACAGCCGTAGGAGAGTGGGGACAAAAAAAGCATTCCTTGAAGACCAGAGAAGAAGCGCTAAAATTCGCAAATTACAATAAACAGAAGCATAATCCATTTTATGCTCCATTGACGGAATTTGAAAATGAGTTAAATGAACGAGCAAAAAGCGAACGACGTGCCAGAACCAAAGCTGCCCGATTGCGAGCTGAACAGGAAAAAACTTTAGAAAATTCTGTTCCTGTTGTTAAGAGAAAAATCGAAAGAACAACTGACAGAAGCGCTATCTATGGTAATAATAATAGGATTATGTCCGATGAGGAAGCAATACAGAAAAAGAGGGAAAGTTATACACCTGAAGAACTGGCGGCCATAATGAATGCAGGTTCCTTAGAAGAAGCTTATGAACAAGGTCTAATATAATGGGGATTAGTAAAATGATAAATACCACGAAAGAAATAATTGATAATTATTTTGCTTCAAACGAATTTAATATAGCAACATCTGCAATCATGAATTTAAAGACTAAAATATTGAAATGGATTGCAGATGGCACTCCTGGAGCCATCATATATGGCCGACCAAGAATCGGGAAGACCAGAGCGATTTTATATATTGCCTCTGTATTAAAAGCCAAGTATGGAAGAGAGTTACCGATATATGTATTGAATGCAACTGAACATGTATCAAAAGACAAATTTTTCTATTCCGAACTGTTAAAGGTTGTTGGACATCCTGAATTTGATAAAGGTACCGTCTGTGTACTGAAAGAACGTTTGCTGAATTCACTTTTTACAAGTGCATGTAATACTAAATATCGAAAAATCATACTCTTTATTGATGAAGCCTATAATTTCTCTGAAAAGGACTTCAAATGGTTGATGGATATTTATAATAACCTTAACTTAAAGAATATACATCTATATGTATTTCTTATTGGTTCAGAAGAGTTGATTGCACGGAAGCAAGCACTTATTATGGCAAAGCAGCATCAAATTGTAGGCAGGTTTATGGTGGAAGAATGCCATTTTCATGGAATACAAAATCAAAAGGAAATGTCCATATGTCTTTACAATTATGATAATCCATTAGAAATAAGTGATGAACGAATCATTCTCACCAGGGAATTTTTCCCAGAAGCATATGCTGATGGATATAGATTATCTTCCCAAGTGAATATTATTATGGAAGAATATCTAAAAACCATGAATGAAATTGGTATTCCACCAGCCTCAGAGATTCCTATGATGTATTTTACCAATATGATCAGACATTGCCTAAACGATTTTGGTATTTATGGCAAAAAACTATATTCTCCAACACCGGAGGCATGGTATGATTCCATCAAGGAATCAGGATACGTTGCTGCAGAAAGGTTGTATTTTAATGTACCAATTGGATAATCAAAACAAAAGATACACTTGGAATAATAAATGGGTTCAAAAATACGAATCAGCATGGGGAATCTGGGAAAAATTCAGAGCAGCAAATGTTCCCTCAAACGCACAAAATAGCATAATTGGTGCAAGTTATCCTACTCAAACAAGTTATTTTGATAGAAAACTGCTTATTTATAAGAAAGGATTGCCCAAGTTAAAAACAGCGTCTCCTCAAAATAGTTTACTTGCCAAGTTGTCCAATGATTGGGAAATAATAGAATATAATGCCTTTCAGCATATCATTTATCCTCAATTACGATTCTGTAAGAAATGTTCAGAATATGGTTATCATTCCGTTTTTCATCAGCTAGCTTTACTGGACCATTGTCTGATTCATGAATATGAGCTAAATTTATTATGTAAATGCACAAATACCTATGCTCTCGAGTGGAAAAACCAGCAGAACAAAGCTTTTTGTTGCAATTACTGCAAAACAAGGATGCCTTTTCCTGATATAGCAGATGGTATCATTGAGAAATGGGAAGCCCCTTTTCCATCTCCCAAAATAGAGATCAGCAAAAAAGTTTCAAAAATCTATATTTTGGATGCAAATAGCATTTTGTTAAAAAAAAGAAAAGAGTTAAATCCGTTTCAAAAAAAGGTATTACGAAATGAGCTTTTGGAAGGCGGAGCAGAAGAGTATGCGGCTAAATTAATAGCAAAGCCTGAAAGACGTTCACTTTCCTATACTTCACTGATTCATGAGATAGAATGCAATTTAAGTGAAAAATATGGTTATGATATTTGTAAAGAACAATATCATAAAATTAGCAGAAGAATATATAATTATTCATATAAAGAAATAAATCCTCATATTACAGCTGCATATATACTTATGATGGAATTATCAAGGTATAAAAATGTAGATAGGCTATATCCAATTCATTTTGGTATATTGTCAGAGGCTGTTGATTATGCTAATAATACTTTAAAAGAAATTTCATATCAATACCTTAAAATATAAAAACGCATTTTTAAAAAAT
>CAMWWJ010000275.1 GCA_947177925.1 uncultured Lachnospiraceae bacterium | reverse complement strand
ACATTAAGGAGGTATTGTAGCTATGCCTAGCTTTGAATTAACTGAAAATTTACGTCAAACTATAAGAGACTTAAGAAAAAAGAAAAAAAAACGTGGAGATGAATTATCCAAAGAATTGGGTAAGGGAGCATCATATATTTCTCAAATAGAAAACGGTAAAATAAAAGAAATTGATTTTGATTTATTAACTGAAATATTTCATAAAATCACTGATTTACCTGAAAATGAATATAATAATTTTTTAAATAAGCTATTAGACGATGCTGTCTCACATATGACTAAAGATGAATTACTACAAGAAAAATGGATGCATCAATTTAATCACGAAATCAGAAAGTTTCCAATCACCAACTCTATCATATCGTTCATTACTTCTTCATTAGATTCCTTAGGATATTCTCCTGAAGAATTTATTGGTATTGTAAATGAGAATCGTACATTAGAAGATATAGAAATAGCTGAACCAAACAAGCTTAATATTGAAGTTTTTGATACCGGAAATGGTAGTTTTAAAATTTTTAGTTCCATTCGTTTCCAATTGCCTATTGATTTTTTAGACAATATTATTTCTAAACAAATTCAAACCATTAACTATATAAATATGCAAGGCATAATATTTAATCTTTTTCTTTTGCTAAATGGAAATAATATTGAAGACGCCCATACACAAGCCGATAAGATACTGTACGAAAATCATTTTTTTACAATAGAAGAAAGAAATAATCTTATACGCGCTAAAGTTGAAGAAAAAGTCAAAAACAACGAGAATTTTACTTTCTATGATATACAACCTACTGATTACGACAAACAATATACAAAATTAATAGAAGATATCGAAAATGGCCTAGATTTTTTACGTGACAAGGACATTGTATATACTTGCAAACGATTAAAAGAATTGTCCAAAAACATGCATGATGACCTAGGTTTTACAATTGCTATTATGTCTGCCCCCCTGTCTCAAATAACAGCTGAAAGAAAACAGGAGTTTTGGAATAAATACATGGAACTATTCAAGTCATTTTTACCTAAAGAAAATGGCGAAAAATAAGTAAAATAAGGGGGAAACTCCCCCTATTTTATAATCACCTCTTTCACTTTTCTAAAATCACCATCTAAAATCTCATATTCTGCCCGAATGTTTTCTTCCTCTAACGTATAGCTTTCCGGTGAAATGTTGCTATGGATATATAGGCTATCCATCCCGCTGTTTTTTGCCACCAGTATGTCGCTTGTTCTGTCATTTCCAATCATGATAGATTCTTCTTTTTTCAAATGATATTTTTCTAAAAGCGCCTCCATAATTCTTTTGTCCGGTTTGCATACTTTTACTTCGGAGGAAATTACGATGCCGTCAAATTTGTGGTATAAGTCCAGCTCCTTTAATTCTCCCAGGGTAAAAGCTGTCTGGGCATTGCTCAACAAATAGGTGCGTTTTTCTCTTTTCCTGCATAATGCAAAAAATTCTTCCACTCCCTCATAAAGTCTTAAATAGCTTCTTGACAATACCCGGAATGTCTGGCAGATTACTTCTATCTGGCCTTTTTCCGGCTGGATTCCTTTTTTTAAAAAAAGCTCCTCAAACACTTCCCTGATTTCGATTTCATAATACGGGTCTCTTCCTGCTTCCTTTTTCTTTTTACAGCCCTGTTTGTATGCTTCCTTCCATTCCTTTTTTGTATAAGCGGCTCCCATGGCAGAATAGATTCCCGCCATTTTTTCATAAAGATACGCTTTCTCTTCGTTTGTATGAATATCCACCAGTGTTCCATACAAGTCAAAAATATAATTGTGATACATGTGTTTTTCTCCGTTTTCGTATTTTTTTGTTATCCCAGCGCAACATCCAGAATCATCATAACAAGAAAGCCTACTGCAAAGCCAATGGTGGCAATGTTGCTGTGCTCTCCCTCTGACGCTTCCGGCAAAAGTTCCTCTATCACTACATATATCATGGCTCCTGCCGCAAAAGCAAGCAGATATGGGAGAATCGGCTCCATGATTCCGGTCAACAGAATCGTAATACCTGCTGCTACAGGCTCTACCACACCTGAAAGGGTTCCATACAAAAAAGCTTTCCCTCTTGTCATGCCTTCACTTCTTAAAGGAAGGGAAATAATCGCTCCTTCCGGAAAGTTCTGAATGGCAATTCCGATAGCAAGCACAAGGGCCCCTGCAAATGTAATGTCTGCGTTCCCCGAAAGCAGACCTGCAAACACCACCCCAACAGCCATTCCCTCGGGAATATTATGAAGGGTTACCGCAAGGACAAGCATTGTTGTTTTTTTTAAAGGGGCCGGAAGCCCTTCAGGTTTTTCACTGTCTAAGTGAATATGGGGAACGAACTCATCCATAAGCAGCAAAAATCCGATGCCAAGCACGAAGCCTGTGGCAGCCGGAATGAACGCAAGTCTTCCCATACCTTCTGACATATCAATGGCCGGGATGATTAATGACCATACAGAAGCCGCCACCATCACCCCGGAAGCAAATCCCAACAAGGACTTCTGCACTAACGGCTTTATCTCACCTCGCAGCACAAAGACACATGCGGCGCCAAGCGTAGTCCCTATAAAGGGAATTAAAACTCCAACTAATATATTCATATATCTTCACTCCTCTTATCACTATATGCCAAAGCGGAGATTTTGGCAACCCACAGACTGACTATAGTATGTGTAAGATGAAATTTTCCATTCCAAAAAATACCTAACCTTTATGTAATTCATGCTGTCCAATTATTTCATTTTAGCTTTGTTTGTATATTGATATAAAAGTACCGGAACAGGCTTTTCCTGCTCCGGTACGATGAAATAATATATCACTATGAACTTTTTCCAATATTCTTTTCTGCCTGTCTTAATGCAAAAACAATCGGCATAATCAATATTCCGCAAAAGAAATTACTGATTCCATGAATGCAGTCCCATGGCAGCCCTGCTGCAATCCAGGCTATCATTCCTTGAAAACTCAATCCATACATGATTGCCTGCAGGGGAGCATACAATGTCCCAAATAAAAATCCATGCGCCGCACATACTATCATATAAACTGCCGGCTGTACTTTTTTTGGCATTTTTTTGGGAAGAAGCATAACAACTCCCCAAAGAATGGTCCACAAATATAAATAAGGAATCCACCAGGCTGCAAAGCCACAAAAAATACCGTTTAAAATCACATAAGTATAAATCGGATACAATGCTTTTTTCCTGTAAACAACCGTATATGCCACTGTCAGGACACCAAGCAGATGGACATTGGGTATTAACTCCATAATAAGCTTTGAACCGTACATGACAGCTCCAAGCATTCCAAATACGGCAATCTCCTTTATCGTAAGTTTCATACCTATTCAACCTTCAGAGAGTAATTGTCCCCTTCTGTTATTGCTGTAGCATCAATTCCAGTCTGTGCATATTCACCATTAATATAAAATGCCCAATACACACCATCCTTGTCATAATCCGCAGTTATTCCATTAACTGTTTTTACATAAAGACCATATTCACCTTCTTCTCCTGCAATCAGTTCAAGCTCTGTCAAGGCCTCTCCTACCGTTTCCTTATCCGTATGGATTTCAAACTGTGTTTGTGTGCCCTCCTTATCCACTACAGTCAGAATAAATTTTGTATTCCCTTCTCCTAATACATTTCCTTCTGCCTGAACGGTCTCGTCTGTCTGAACAGTTTCCTCCGTCCCTTTCGTGGAAGGCTGAGTATTGCCTTTGCTGCCATTACAACCAGCTGTAAACAGTGCCATAGCCACAATAAGCACCATGCAAAGAAGCAATGACGATATTTTTTTTCTACATTTCATTTTCATGCTTTTAATTCTCCTTTGTTTTTTATTTCCTCTAAAAACTGGCACTCGCAGTTATCAAAAGAGGATTTTCCTGTCTGGATATTTCGACTTGGCATTCCAGCAACCAGCCTTCTCAGATATACTCCAATGGCTTTTCCCAATTTGTGGCTTTTGGTTAGATTTCTGGAAATTCATATATGCCTTACGGCGACGGGCTCGTACAGGATTTGCACCTGTTTCCCCAGACAGTTGGATTTTTATTATAGCATTTTGTTATTATTCAATCAACAAAAAAAGTCCCTATCTGGCTGTCTTATACAACCATTTCGATACCTTTTCCAATGTAATCACTTCATTTATCCCATTTGCATAAGAAAACTCCTGATTCGCCATTTGCACACAGTCCTTCTCATTTGCAACCGCCTGATCCCCGGCTATTTTCAGCCCTATCACAATCTTCTCGCTTCCCTGCAAAAATTCTTTTGGAAG
>CAMWWJ010000274.1 GCA_947177925.1 uncultured Lachnospiraceae bacterium | reverse complement strand
GCCTATATTATTTCGTTTCCATTCGGCAAGCTGCGCCTGTGATAGAGCAGTAATTATCCTATCCTCATACCTGACTATCCCAGTGGTTGGTTTTGCCATGCCGGAAAGAATATTTAAAAGTGTTGATTTCCCGGAACCGCTTTGACCAAGAATTACAGTAAAGGTTCCTTTATAAATGGTAAGGGTAATTCCTTTGATTACTTTTTCTTTTCCATAGTCTTTTGATATTTTTTCTGCGCTAAGAATAGGAATCATCTTTTTCACTCCTTGGATATGATAGTATTTCGTTTTTGCAATAACTCATTTATTTCTTCAACTTCCTGTCGCACCTGAACTATATTTAATAAGATTCCGGCAAAATAGATTATTGTTGCCATTATAGCAAGCACCCATATAGGTGTACTGTTGTACCAATTAAAAACTGCCCCAAAGATAATTACCACTACTACCATATAACCAATATCCAACATAAACTCTAATATGGCATAGCTGCTTTCAAATTTGTGCGTAAAGAGCAATCCTATATGAATGATAATATTAACAATGAACGATTGAAAAACACTATGGATAAGAAGAAATTTTGCACCGGAAATTAAGCCTAAAATAGCTAATATTATCAAAGTAATTGCCGTACTACATAAAATATTTGCTGATATTTTTTTCAAATGCCTGTTCCTCCTTGTAAAGTTTTTCTAATGTTATCTAAATATTTTCGGGTAACGTAAAGCCTTTCACCATTCTTCAAAGTTGCTTCCATACGGCTGTTGATAAGCGGTTTTATGCTTACTAAAGCGTTGATATTCAAAATACAAGATTTACTGATTTGAACAAAACCCATATCTGCTAAATTTTCAGCCAATTGGTATAGCCTGTAATCCGTCCGAAAAACTTTTTCTTCGAGATAAACAAACGTTCTCTTATCAACGCTTTCTATATAAAAAATATCAGATACATTTACCAAATGTTCCATGTTTTCTTCATTGCATTTAATTCGTGTATCAAATGACTGTATTAACGAAATTAGCCGCTCTACTCGTTCATTTTGCTTTGCAAACCGAATTAGAACTTCCATATCATCACAGCTTAAATCATGTTCCGTTTTTATTATCATTGTGTCACCTGCTTTTAATAAGTATATCCTTTCATTCCTACATTTCAATCAGTTCAATACTAAGATACAACTATATGCTGCTAACATGCAAAACATTTCTAAAATGAAGTATCCCTAACCCTCTTTGTTTTTTTCGTTTTTCTCTGCAAGGATTTCATGAAATCAAGTTGAGCCAGGGCAATTCCTGTGATACAATCAAAGCAATAAATTGGGGGTTTTAGGAGGCTTTATTCCATGATATATGCAGAAAAAGGAAAAGAACAGGATAGTTTTACTGCGTTTGTAGAATATGCCTTAGGAGTATTGGCTAAAGAAGATTACACCTCTTTTTTATCTCTGTTCGATAGCAGCCGATTGGCAGAACAAGACCTAATCTTAGCGCTCAAATATTTAGATGAAACCTGTCCTGTATTGAAAATTGATGACCCTGCATTGGTGAAAAGTAAATATCAAGATATACTTCTGATTCCCTTTCGGGATGGCAGCGGCTATCATATGGATTATGATTTAACAACAGGCGGGGAGAGAAATGATTTAACTATCCAAATTGAATTTCTGAAAGAGGCAGATGGATATATGGTTGCACTTGATGACTTGCATACCCTATAATATTTTTAACAGGACTGAGGGGCAAACGCCCCTCTTCCTCAGATTCCCTCCTCATGAAGAACTTCCAGAAATCGTTCTATTGGCATACTTCCCAAATCACCTTCATCTCTCTTGCGGACAGAAACACTGTTGTTCTTAACTTCCTTCTCGCCAATTACAAGCATGTAGGGTATTCTTTCCAGCCTCGCAGCTCTTATTTTGTAACCTATTTTTTCAGCCCTTCCATCCACTTCGCAGCGCAATCCTTCTTTTTTCAGAGTCATTTCCATTTCTTTTGCATAATCCATGTATTTATCCGAAATAGGTAATACTTTTACCTGTATCGGTGAAAGCCATAATGGAAATTTTCCGGCAAAATGTTCAATCAAGATGCCTATAAACCTCTCAATGGAACCAAATACAACCCTGTGTATCATAATGGGACGATGCTTATTTCCATCTTCTCCGATATACTCTGCCTCAAAACGCTGTGGCAGTTGAAAATCCAATTGAATTGTCCCGCATTGCCATGTCCTTCCAATAGAGTCTTCCAAGTGGAAATCAATCTTCGGACCATAAAATGCCCCATCCCCCTCGTTTACAACATATGGCAGTTTCAAATCACCTAATGCATTTTTTAAACCATCTGTTGCCATTTCCCAGTCTTCATCACTTCCGATGGCATTTTCCGGTCTTGTAGATAACTCTACATGATATTTGAATCCAAAATCGGAATACACCTCGTCTATCAAATGAACAACGCCTTTTATCTCATCCTGTATCTGCTCCGGCAACATAAAGATGTGGGCATCGTCCTGCGTACAACAACGAACACGCATAAGGCCATGTAAAGTACCCGATTTTTCATTTCTGTGTATCAAACCCAGCTCACTGATACGCATAGGAAACTCACGATAAGAACGGGGTTCCATCTTATATACAAGCATACCGCCCGGGCAGCTCATGGGTTTTATGGCAAAATCCGCCCCATCAATCATAGTTGTATACATATTATCCCTGTAATGCTCCCAGTGTCCGGATGTTTCCCAAAGCTGACGGTTTAACATAATGGGAGTGGATATTTCCACATACCCTTCTCTTGCATGCAGCTTTCTCCAATAGTCAATCAGCAGATTTTTTAATATCAGTCCCTTTGGAAGAAAGAAAGGAAATCCCGGACCTTCCTCAAACAACGCAAATAAACCTAATTCTTTTCCTAATTTTCTGTGGTCCCTCCTTTTTGCCTCTTCCAATCGGTTTAAATATTCCTCCAGCATATCCTCACTTGGAAATGATGTGCCGTAAATTCTGGTAAGCATTTTATTTTTTTCATCGCCGCGCCAGTATGCACCTGCAACAGACAGCAGCTTAAACGCCTTAATTGCACTGGTGTATGCCACATGAGGTCCGGCACACATCTCCAAATATTCCCCCTGTTTAAAAAAACTGATTTCTTCCTCTTCCGGCAGTTCATTCAACATTTCCATTTTATACGGCTCATTTCTTTCTTCCATATCCTGCATTGCTTTTTTACGGTCTGCCGTAAAATGCCTGAGCTGCAAGTTTTCTTTCACGATTTTTTTCATCTCTGCTTCTATTTCGGCAAAGTTTTCTTCCGAAAAGCGAAAGTCGAATTCAAAATCATAATAGAAACCCTCCGCAATAGACGGACCTATTGCACATTTTGTCGTGGGATACAGTCTTTTTACTGCCTGCGCCAAAATATGTGCCGTCGTATGCCTGAACGCATTTTTTCCCAATTCCTCCTCAAAGCCGGCCTCCCGGATGGAACCATCCTTCATCTTAATCTTCATTTTTTCATTTCCTTTCTTTCATAAATTTTTGATTAACATAAGAAAAGCACTCTTAAAGATACTTGCACTGTATCTTTAAGGGTGCTTATTGCACGGTTCCACCTTAATTTTTCGCTTCAGATTCCATCAAATCCTAACCTTTAACGCAGGTATACGGTAATACTTACATCTACTTTCAGTATTACAGCTAAGGAATGGTTTTCACATACAATCTACATAAACATCTTCCACCAAATGATGCTCTCTCTGTCTGCGATTCATATGCTACTCGTTTCCGTCATCGCTTTTTCTTATGTTAACTTGCTTATCATAATAGCATTCACATTATGGATTGTCAATCATTATCATTTGGGAATTACCTGTTCATGCATCCGAAAATTTACAATGAATGTATGGTATATTTTCATTGTATATCATACATAATTATGCTATAATTATGTCAAAGAAGGGAGTGAAATATTATGCCACTGATAATGCCAATTAAAGATTTGCGCAATACAACTGAGATTTCCGACATCGCACACAAGGCACAGGAGCCTATTTTTATTACCAAAAATGGATACAGCGACTTAGTTGTAATGAGCAGTGAATTATATGACAAATTTGCAAGAATCAATAGCATTGACCAAGCTATTTATGAATCCGAGCAGGAAATATTAAACGGAGCCGAAGCAGTAGACGCAGATATCGTTTTTGCAGAACTGGAGAAAAAACATTTTGAATAAATACAAAATAAAAATCAATCCGAAAGCAATACGCGAATTAGACAGCATTTACGAATATATCGCAAACGTAAAAT
>CAMWWJ010000273.1 GCA_947177925.1 uncultured Lachnospiraceae bacterium | reverse complement strand
AGTTTATATTGCTGTATTATTTGAACTATGCTAGAATATATGAAGAATACAGAATCAAGAGGTCAGCTATGGACTATACGATACGGGAAATACAAAAACAGGAATACCCGTTACTGGATAATTTTTTATATGAAGCGATATTTATTCCAGAGGGTACTGAACCTCCACCCAAAACTATTACCACATCTCCCGAATTGCAGGTTTATGTAGAACGTTTCGGGGAATTAAAAGATGATAAGGGATTAGTGGCAGAGGTTGACGGTAAAATTGTCGGTGCTGTTTGGGTTCGCATCATGAATGATTACGGACATATAGACGATGAAACTCCCTCTTTGGCAATCTCACTTTATAAAGAATATCGAGGCTTTGGCATTGGAACAGACATGATGAAAAAAATTCTTGCCCTGCTAAAAACACATGGATATAAGCAAGTTTCTCTTTCTGTTCAAAAAGCTAATTATGCGGCAAAGATGTATTTAAAGGTTGGTTTTGAAATTGTAAGGGAGAATGAAGAAGAATACATTATGATTTACACATTTTAATTATCAAACGGAGAAATCAAATGAGACTTTATGCTTTATACTTTAGCCCTACTGGCGGAACAAAAAAGGTTTTAGACATTATCTGCTCCGCCTGGGATTGTCAAAAAGAATATATAAATCTATCTGATATTCCCAAAATGGATTTATCTATAACTTTTTATGAAAATGATATTTGTATTGTATCAGTTCCTAGTTTTAGCGGACGGGTTCCTCAATTTATTATACCAATATTGCAACATCTGCAAGGAAACAAGGCAAAGACAATTTTAATTTCCACTTATGGGAACAGGGCTTTTGATGATACACTTTTAGAATTGAAAGATACTATGGAACGGTCTGGTTTTCTATGTTATTGCGCCCTTGCCGCCGTCACAAGGCATTCTGTAATGCCAAAATACGGAGCCGGACGCCCCGATTTTGATGATATAGAGGAATTAAAGGAGTTCTCTATTCAGTGCCGCAATATCTTAAAAGAACCATTTTCTCCAATAGATGTTCTCGGCAATAAACCTTACCGAAAATATATATCTATTCCTATAGCACCTAAGGCGGACAAACAATGTATTGATTGCGGCTTATGTTATCAAAAATGTCCTGTTCATGCCATACCTGATGACAATTACCGGAAATGCAATACAAACATTTGCATTTCGTGTTTGCAATGTATTACTGTTTGTCCTAAAAATGCCCGTCATGTAAATGCACTTATTTTGAAAATAGCAGAATGGAAGATGAAGAAATTATGTAGTGGACGAAAACCAAATGTATTATTTCTTCCATCAAAACAAACACCAAATCAAGGAGGATAGAATTTATGTTGTTAGGAGAACGAATAAAAAGAATACGTACGTTCCGGGGCATGCCACAGCGGGAATTAGGCTTGAAATAGGGATATGAGGAACGAAATGCTGACGTTCGTATAGCACAGTATGAATCCGGCTATCGTGTTCCCAAAAACAACACTTTAATGGAAATGGCTAAGATACTGAATGTCAATTATATCCATTTTATTGGTGTTACTCCCGGTTGCGCTGAGGATATTATGCTTACATTCCTTTGGCTTGACGAAGATGACCGCAGCACTATACATTTATTTCAGCTTGTCCGCAATCCCGGCAAATGCAATGCCTCTGATGATAAATCGGTGCGTTACTATGACAATGATGATTGGCCTGCTCATGCTCCAGTAGGTATGTGGTTGGAATATGGTTTAGTTAATGATTTCATGCGTGAGTGGTGTCTGCGTAAAGAGCAGTTGAAAAACGGGAAGATTTCAGAGGACGAGTATTTCGAGTGGAAAATCAACTGGCCTGCTACGAGTAGTAGTGTTGATGAAAAAGGAAATGACAAGAAAAACAATAGTTTTAAATGGAAAAACAATTAGGAGGCAAAAACATGTCAGATTATGAAATTATTAATAACGAAGAAAATACGCAGCTTTCAACCCAGATGACTAAATTTGAGGAATTATTATCTTCTTATGGTCTGCCATCCGAAAACGTAATAGCTTCAATTGATGAACGAGAAAATGTTATGAATGCTTTACCACGATTTATGTCAAAAATACAACCCGAACAAAAACGAGACGCAATATATCTTTCAAAATTTATTGCTGGAGCCGCTATTGGTTTATTTGATGCCTCACTCAATTTTGTCTGGGATGAAGTAGTTGTGAATTTAAGGAAAAAAATTGTTTATTTTGGGTTAGATTTATTTTTCGATAATGCTGTAGAATCTCGAAAACGCCCTTTCTATCAAACCGAAGATGATTTATCTGGTATTAAAGACCGAACCATGCTAGATGCTTGTAAGCGACTAGAAATCATTTCTGATATTGTATACAGAAAGTTATGTCATATTTTAGATATGCGGAACCAAATAGGAGCATCCCATCCAAATAATTACAATATTAACTCTTATGAACTACTAGGATGGTTGCAAACTTGCGTGACAGAAGTTATTAATGATAAACCATCACCATCAGCAATTACTATTCGTTCAATTATAGAAAATGTAAAAAAACTAAGTACACCAATAGATTCTATCACATTAGCATCATTTGAAAGTGCCATTAAAGATTTATCTTCAGGTATGGCCTCAAACCTTATCACCTCCCTTTTTGGGCTATATCTTGATAAAACAACAGATAATCAAATAAGAAATAACATTCTTGAGTTATCGAAAATTACATGGAATTATTGTAAATCAGTAACCAAATATGATTTAGGCGAAAAAGTAGATTTATATAGAAATAATTTGGATGAAGAAAAGGTAAATCTATCTCAAATTTTCTTTGAAAAATGTGATGGACTTACATACTTAACTCCAAATACTCGAAGCCTGAAACTAAGTTGCTTATGTGATGAATTAATTTCTGCCCATACTGGATGGGATAACTATTATAATGAGCCGCAGTATGTCCGCGAAATCATGAAATATATAAAATCTTCATCTGATATTCCAATAGAGCGAACGGCGAAATTAATCAATACTTTTTTAGTATGCAGAATAGGTCGTGAAGTCGCATACTGTCATGGTGTTTCTCCAAGTGCCGAACCACTATACGATTCATTTTTTAAGTTGCTCTCAAAAGAACAAGTGCAAATATTGCTCGTACTGTTAAAAGCACATTTTGTTTCAATTTATAGTGGAACAAGCGTTAGAAGCCAGAATGCTGCACAGATTTTACAAATTATAAAATCTCCATTGCTAGGTGACCGTTTAAATGAAATAATAGATTACATGCTTAGCTTTGCTTTAATCAACGCAAAATATTAAATAATGTTTATAAAGATCAAGGCTTTAAAGAGCTATGTCATGGAATTCTAAAATTTTAGGTATCAAAAAGGTATCACGCCCCATATCAAAAGCCGGAAAGTCCGCTGTTTATGCGGCTTCCCGGCTCTCTGTTTACTATTCGAACTCAATCGTCCCCGGCGGCTTACTCGTGATATCATACATTACCCGATTCACATGGTTTACCTCGTTGATAATCCTGCTGGTTACTTTTTGCAGGACTTCCCACGGGAGCTGGGCGGACTCTGCGGTCATGAAGTCGATGGTGTTGACTGCGCGGAGCGCGATTGCGTAGTCGTAGGTGCGCTCGTCGCCCATGACGCCGACTGAGCGCATATTGGTCAGGGCTGCGAAATATTGGTTTATACTTCTGTCCAAGCCTGCGGCTGCAATTTCTTCTCGGTAAATCGCGTCGGCATCCTGTACGATTTTAACCTTTTCGGCGGTTACTTCGCCGATAATGCGGATACCGAGACCGGGGCCCGGGAACGGCTGTCTGAACACTAAATGCTCCGGTATACCCAGTTCCAGGCCGACCTTGCGCACCTCGTCCTTAAACAAATTGCGCAACGGTTCAATGATTTCTCTGAAATCCACGCAGTCCGGCAATCCGCCAACATTGTGATGGGATTTGATGACTGCGGATTCGCCGCCAAGTCCACTTTCTACCACATCGGGATAAATGGTTCCTTGTACCAGGAAATCCACTGCACCTATTTTTTTTGCCTCTTCTTCAAATACACGGATAAATTCTTCGCCGATTATCTTGCGCTTGCGCTCCGGCTCGGACACGCCAGCCAGTTTTTCATAGAAACGGTTCTGTGCGTTGACGCGAATAAAATTTAAATCGTAATTGCCTTCGGGGCCAAAAACTGCCTCTACCTCGTCCCCTTCATTTTTTCTGAGAAGACCATGATCTACAAAAACACAGGTCAACTGCTCTCCAACGGCTTTTGACAAAAGCACCGCCGCCACGGAGGAAT
>CAMWWJ010000272.1 GCA_947177925.1 uncultured Lachnospiraceae bacterium | reverse complement strand
TACCTGTGCGGGAGATCTGGCAAAGCTTGGCTATGACGTGACTATTTTTGAAGCCCTTCACGAAACGGGCGGCGTTTTGGTTTATGGTATTCCGGAATTCCGTCTTCCGAAAGAAGCTGTGGTTAAGGCGGAAATTGAAAATGTAAAAGCTTTAGGCGTTCAGATTGAAACAAATGTGGTCATTGGAAAATCCACCACCATTGATGAGCTTATGGACGAAGAAGGCTTTGATGCAGTATTTATCGGTTCCGGTGCAGGACTTCCTAAATTTATGGGAATTCTTGGTGAGCAGTCAAACGGAGTATTTTCTGCAAATGAATATTTGACAAGAAGCAATCTGATGAAATCCTTTGATGAGAATTCCAGTACCCCGATCATGCATGGAAAGAAGGTTGCAGTTGTTGGCGGCGGAAACGTGGCAATGGATGCGGCAAGGACTGCACTTCGCTTAGGCTCTGAGGTACATATTGTGTACAGAAGAAGCGAAGAAGAGCTTCCGGCCAGAGTGGAAGAAGTACATCATGCAAAAGAAGAAGGCATTATCTTTGACTTACTGACGAACCCGGTAGAAATCCTTGCAGATGATAAGGGCTGGGTAAAAGGAATGAAATGTGTGAAGATGGAGCTTGGAGAGCCGGACGAATCAGGCAGAAGAAGACCGGTTGTCAAAGAAGGCTCCGAATTCGTATTGGATGTGGATATGGTCATCATGTCCCTTGGTACTTCACCAAATCCGCTGATTTCCTCTACCACGGAAGGATTGGAAGTCAATAAATGGAAATGTATCGTGGCAGATGAAAATAACGGAAAGACAACAAAAGAGGGTGTATATGCCGGTGGTGATGCGGTAACAGGCGCAGCAACCGTCATCCTTGCAATGGGCGCCGGAAAGGCTGCTGCACAGGGCATTCATGAATATCTGTCAAATCATTAAGTGCTGAAAGGAGGAGGCTTTTATGGTACACCATATTGTGTGTTGGAATTTTAAGGAAGAGCTTTCAGAAGAAGAAAGAATAGCTGCAGGAAATACCATAAAAGAAAAACTGGAATCCATACAGAACTGTGTGGAAGGCGTTATTTCCATTCAGGTGAAAATCAATGAGCTGCCTTCCAGCAACAAGGATGTGGCTTTGATTTCAAGCTTTGACACTTTGGAGGCATTAAATGCCTATCAGATATCGCCGGAGCATGTGGAAGCCGGAAATTATATTAGAAGCGTAGTATGTGAAAGAGCCTGCTTTGATTATCAGGATTAAACGAAAAAAGGATTGCTTCTGTAACAGGAGGCAGTCCTTTTTGTGTAGGAAAGGAATAGGAGGGAAAGCGTATGCCATGGTGTCCGGTATGTAAAAATGAATATAAGGAAGGAATCCTGCGCTGTGCGGACTGCAACGTAGATCTGGTGGAGCAGTTAACAGAAGAAAAAAAAGCCATATATTTCGGAGAACTGAAAAAGCTGAAAACAATTGATGCTTTTTTGAAGGAAAATGGAATTGAAAGCGGAAACATTACTTTTGAACAGGAAGAACAGGTATATGAGCTGTCTGTTTTAGAGTCCGATCAGAAGAAGGCTGTGCGGATTCTGGGGATTTTTTTAAGGGAAGAAGAAAAAAATGCGGACAAGCATATAGAAGATGAAAATCAGGAAGAGGCCCAGACGGAAAAAAAGGAGAGAGAGCCGGCTGCTGTTTATGTGGACAAAAAGTACAAAGCGGATGAATATAAAACAAGCGCCTATACGTTATTTTTTGTAGGCATTTTGGGAATTGTATTTTTAGTCTGCATGGGGCTTGATTTGCTGCCCATTTTTAACCTGGGCACCAGCACTAAAATTATGATGTACGTGGTGCTTGGCACATTGTTTGTGGTATTTCTGGGATTTGGCATTTATTCCATGAAAGCATATAAGAAAATTTTAGCGGAAAGTCTGGAAGAAGAAAGCCTTATTAAGAAAGTTGAAGAATATTTAAACAAAACTGTTACAAAAGAAACAATCAAGACTTCTTTAAACAAAAAAGAGATAGAAAATGAAAATCCGGAAGATATGTATTTTGAGATTACGGCAATGATTGAAGCAGAAATGAAAAAGGCGTTTCCGGATTTGGAGGAGGCTCTTTTAGCAAAGCTGACAGAGGATCATTATACAAGGCTGTATGAATAGTGCCTTTATCTGGTAACAGTTCCGCCGTCTTGGAAGAGCAAGTGGATTGCGTGGGAGCCTGCCTGGCATATACTAGTCCTCCCACACAATCCACTTGTTCTTCCAAAGCGGGAACTGTTGTGAAAATAAAGATAGGAAAGGAAGTTTCATGAAGATTACCATTGTTGCAGTAGGAAAAGTAAAGGAAAGCTATTTCCGGGATGCCATTGAGGAATATAAAAAAAGATTGTCCAAATATTGCAGGCTTGAAATCATAGAGGTTCCCGATGAAAAAACAAAGGAACATGCCAGTGAGGCGGAAGAAGGTCTGGTAAAGGAAAAGGAAGGGGAACGGATATTAAAGCATTTAAAGGAAGATGCTTATGTGATTGCACTTTCCATTGCCGGGCAAAAGCTGGATTCGGTAAGACTTTCCAAGAAGTTGGAAATGCTTGGGGTTCAGGGAAACAGTCATATTCAGTTTGTCATTGGCGGTTCTTTGGGTTTACATAACTCTGTTTTAAGAAGAGCGGATTATGAGTTGAGCTTTTCGGATATGACCTTTCCCCATCAGCTTATGCGGGTGATTTTGTTGGAACAGATTTACAGGGGGTATCGGATTATGAATGGAGAGCCGTATCATAAGTAAAGGTGAAAAAGATTGTTTATGAATAGCTATCTAACGGTTGCACGGTTGTTTTGTCTGAAATATTTTAGTGTGAAACAGGAAAGCGGGAGTATAATAAAAGTGAGAATAAAGAAGAGAATATAAGGTATTTGAGGAGATAAAAAGAATGTTATCTGATGATATGAGAACGGAATTAGTACAGGGCTTAACTGATATTTTTCAAAAGAATATATCTATGATTATTTTGTATGTGTCGGTTGCAAGGAATGAAGCGACAGATGAGAGCGATATTGATATTGCGATTATTATGAAAAATCAGATAGATGAAGAAACAAAAGAACGCTTTATTAGTTGGGCGGCTGATATGGATATTCGTTATGAGAGGGTGTTTTCGATTGTGGATATACAGGAAAGTAATATGAAGAAATGGGAAAACGCTCTTCCGTTTTACAAGAATATTCAAAAGGAGGGTATTGTTTTATGGAAGGCAGCTTAAAAGAATTAGCAGAATACCGTTTGATGCGAGCTAAAGAAATGCTGTCAGCATCGGAAGGTAATTTGGAGATAGGGCAGTATAAAACATCATTGAATAGATCTTATTATGCTGTTTTTCATGCAATGCGTTCGGTTAATGCACTAAAAAATTTTGATTCATCTAAGCATTCAGGAGTAATAAGTTTTTTTACAAAAGAATATCTAAAAACAGAAATTTTAGAAAGAAAGCTGTCGGTTATTATAAAAGCCAGTTCTCTTTGCAGAGAAAAGTCAGATTATGATGATTTTTATATTGCCGGACGGGAGGAGGCAGAAGAACAGCTTAAAAATGCCAAATATTTTGTTCAGAAAGTGGAAGAATATTTAACTTTAACAAATAATTAAATGACAGGTTTAATGACGAGTAAGCAATTTATTATATTTGCAAACTTAGTAATGTTATAGGGAGCCATATCACAAGTGAGGAACGTATTTGGATGTGGGAAATAAGAGTTGGTAAAACAAAACCTATTCAAACGGCAACAAGAAAAAACTAAATTTAAAAAATAAGTATTGACAAATATTTCCAATAACTGTTATAGTATAGTCATTATTAAACAATTACATTGTTTACATAAACTTTAAATTGCGGTGCAATTGAAAGGGATACGAATGAGAAAGCAGGGAAATATTTGTTTTATAGGAATGATGAGCACAAAAATCAGACATGATGTCTGTTAGTTTTTGTGCTCTTTTATATTTAAGTCATAATTACAAAGGAGAAAAGAGTATGAATAAGTGGAAAAAAATAATGATATGTGGATTGACAGCAGCCTTATTGATGGAAACCTGCTTACAGGTTCAGGCAGATACCTATACTTATGATAAACTGAACCGGTTAAAAAGCGTGACTTATGAGGATGGCAGTATGGTGGAATATGAATATGATGCCAATGGAAATATGAAAGAATCCAAGGTTTACGACAAGCAGAAAGCGGAGGAAGAGGCAAAGAAAAAGGCAGAGGAAGAAAAGAAGCGGGCAGAGGAGAAGAAAAAGCAGGAAGAAGCAAAATAGAAACAG
>CAMWWJ010000271.1 GCA_947177925.1 uncultured Lachnospiraceae bacterium | reverse complement strand
AGCAGGTCTTTATAATTGACTACCTCCGCCTTAATAAATCCTCTTTCAAAATCCGTATGGATTTTTCCGGCAGCCTGCGGAGCTTTGGTACCTCTTTTTATGGTCCACGCTCTTGTTTCGTCCTCTCCTGCAGTCAGGTAGCTGATCAGTCCCAGAAGCTTGTAAGATGCCTTGATCAGTTTTTCCAGACCGGATTCCTTTAATCCCAGCTCTTCCAAGAACATTGCCTTTTCCTCTTCATCCAGTTCTGCGATTTCCTGCTCGATCTGGGCACAGATGACAAATACTTCACAATCCTCTTTTTGGGCATATTCCCTTACCTTTTCCACCCATGGGTTATCGGCGCCGTCATCTGCCAGCTCCTCTTCTGCCACGTTTGCCGCAAAAATAACAGGCTTTCTGGTAAGCAGATTATAACCGTTTATCCATGCTTCCTCGTCCTCATCCTGCACTTCAAAAGTTTTAGCCAGCTTTCCTTCCTCCAGATAAGCCTTGATTCTTTGAAGTAATGCAAGTTCTTTGGCAAGAGTTTTGTCATTATTGGCTCCTCTTGTAGTCTTTGCAATTCTTCTGTCCAATATTTCTATATCCGAAAAAATCAGTTCCAGATTGATTGTTTCAATATCCCTGATCGGGTCTACGCTGCCGTCTACATGGACTACGTTTGGGTCCTCAAAGCACCTTACCACATGGACGATAGCATCTACTTCCCGAATGTTGCTAAGGAACTGGTTGCCCAATCCTTCCCCTTTGGAGGCGCCTTTTACAAGCCCTGCAATATCCACGAATTCGATTACTGCATTGGTGACCTTCTTGGAATGGTACATATCGCCCAACAGCTTCAGCCTTTCGTCCGGCACAAGTACCACGCCCACATTGGGGTCTATCGTACAGAATGGGTAGTTGGCGGATTCTGCTCCTGCCTTTGTTAATGAGTTGAACAATGTGCTTTTTCCTACGTTTGGAAGTCCTACTATGCCTAGTTTCATTTTATCCTATACCTATCAAAAAATCCTTTATTTACGAGGACTTTCGCCTTTCTCTATATTTTTACTACACAATTTTCAAAATACTTTCGCTTCTCTCCTAACAATAAGAGTTTGATACAAGCTAATATTATAGCACATCATCCATCGTTTTGGAATAATCAAATTGAATTTTCTACTTAGACAATAGATGAAAAGCTTTTACAACCGGTAACTTCCTCCCACTCCCGCATTTTTCCACGAGGTGACGCCCAGCGCTTCTTTCTGCCAGAAATCCTTTACGTTATTATCCCAGATCACATTTTCATAAAGGACATATCCCGCAGAATCATTATGATTTTCATGATTCTCATAATTGATCGTCACAATATCATTGTCCCAGCGGATGATGTCCCCCACCGTATAGCCTTCCGCTTCGATCTCATCTATGAGATTCGTTCCGCTCAGTTTCTCAAACGCCTCTCTGGAAATGATCTCTCCCCCATATGCCTCAATCCGGTCGCTATCGGAGTTATAGTGATAAAAATACGGTTTCCAGGTATGCCACATCCACAGGTCATCGTCTATTTCATAATAATGATCGTACCCATCCACCCAGATCTCAAACTCGTTTCTCTCATTTTTACCACGGTATATAACCTGCCCGCTTTGAAATAAATCACTTTCTTCTACCGGCTTTCCGTCTCTCACCGTCCATATTTCACTGATATTTGTCGTAACACTATAATCCGTATAAAAAAACAGATACTTCCTGCCCGGACTGAATTCCATTTTCCCATCTATCTTACGGTATACACCGTAACTGTTATCCAGCGTCAACGTGCAGCCGTCCGCACCCACAAAATAAAGTGTTCCATCGTACCATGTTTCATCCCCCCAGCCTCCAGACTGGATAAAACTGCGCCCGCAAATCATAAACATTTCCCACTTGCCGTCCATGTCATAATCATCATAGTCCAGCAGTAAAATATTGCTCTCCCGCGCGCCCGCCGCAATAAGCAAATTTTGTTTCAGTACTTCCTCCTGCATCAGAATCAGATTTTCCAATTCTTCCGTCAGAGCACTCTGCATATCGCCGCCTGTAAATGAATGGCACATACCGTAATTGATTTCTCTGTATCCGGCTTCATACCATTTTTCATAAACGTTCCGATATTGTTTCTCTGATACCTCTTTCCCATCTACCGTATATGTGTATTGCAGTGCTTCTTCCTCCGCCGTATACTCGCCCACTTCGCTCCAGCTTTGCAAAAGTGTTTCCTTACTTCCCTCTATCTGATACACCTCGGAATATATGTTGCCGAACGTGTCATAATCATGAAATGCAATTCCTTCTTTTTCCCGATAGTGCAGGGTGCCGTACTGCCCGTATACCCCGACAGGAATTACCTCCCCTTCTTCAAAAGTGTAAACGTAACCGCCGCATAGGTGCGCATATCCTTCTATCACGATAAGCTCCGGAACTTCGTCACCATCCAGATAAATTAATGCAAAGGCGGGAACTTCCTCGCTGTCACCCCCCGTCCTATGCGGTACGTATTCTGCCAAAAACGTCCCATATCCTTCCAGTACCTCCGACTGCTCCGCCACCATTTCTGCAAGCCGCGGAGATTCTTTTTGTAAAAGCAACGCATTTTGGGCTTCGGCAAGCAAATCCGTAATCTTCGATTCCTGAATGGCAAAAGCATCTTCATATCTGATTAGTATATATTCGTATGCATCATATAGTTCTTCCCATCTTTTCTTATGTTCTTCTTCCGTAGCGCTAACACCGTCTATTTCATATGTTTTGGGACTTCCATCAAAAGGCTCATAGTCTCTTATCGAACAGACCAGCTTCGCCTCTCCGTCTTCCATCCGGAAAAAACCTGCGTAACTCTCTCCCATTCCTGAATAACCGCTGAAAATCATCCCGCCCCTTTCCACATACTGCATACTCCCGAAAGAGCCGAATTCGCCTAATTCTACCACCGATTCCTGATAATATGTATAAACTTTTACCCCCGCCGGATGGATGTAATCTTCTATCAATAACAATTCAGGAACATTATCGTCATCAATTAATGCCAGCATAATTCTCGCCCTATGCGTATATTCATTTTCTTCTTTCACATACGCTTCCAGAAATCGCTGATATGCTGTCGTATAAGAAACGTCCGACCATGATGCTTCTTCTTTTTCTGTGTCTTCCGCTATTTGTTCTATCTCATTCTCACTTCCGGCATCTTCCGCTTTATGTTCCATGCCTTTCCCGCTTACGCCACCTTCCAATGCGGACTCTGTCACCGCATCTTCAGGCTGCGGTTCCTGCCGGGAACCACCCGTATTATCATTATCTACACCGCATCCTTCCAACAGTAAACAGATACTTATGATAATTCCTAATATCCGTCTTTTTTTCATATAATGGAATTTCCCCTTAATATGCATATTCAGCATTTTATCGCCTCCAAGAGATTCGTTGAATCGTTCAACTTCATTATTTTAACACAAGCACTCACACAACTCCATGAAAAAATGTTTAAACTTCCTTTGCAGTATTTTGGGCAAGTAAGCAATAATATTAAAGCCACTGATTATAGTATTAGCAGCTTCAAGCATTTGCTCCTGAAGAATTATTCTCTCATTATTATCACGCATACAAAATACTTTATTACACTGCTCGTACAAAAAGCAGGTTTCACAAATAATCTGATCAATTCCTTGCTTTATCAAATCGTCATCACTTGGAAGTTCATAAGATTCTATTTTTTTGATGCCCTTTGGGTTTCTTAAAGAATAATCTATCTGTTTGAGTTTAAAGCTAATGACTGAATCATCCTCAAATATGTACTCCATACAGTATTTAACAATAGATTTATACTCATTGAATTTATCTGACAGTTGATTCAAATAGACCAATTGTTAAAAATTTTATATAGTTTTTGCGCTTTTTGTGTTCAATAAATTTAACTATATATGAAAAAGGTACTTTACTTTTGAAGAAAAGTGTATTACTCTTGTAATATAAAATAATATTATAAAAGGAGACTTATATATGAAAGATATTTTCAAAAAAACCATTTTGGGATTATGCGTTGCCGCCACTTTGAGCAGCATGTTTTCTATCAATGCACATGCTGCTCTGACGAGAAGATTATACGGCGATGTAAATGGAGACGGAGTAATTAGTAAAGCAGACGCAGAAATGATATTACAAAGTAGTGTCGGAAACACTTCATTAGACAAATACCAATTCATTGCTGCTGATGTGAATGGTGACGGAAAAGTTAACGCACAAGATGCCACATTGGTTCTAAAGCTTTTGGCAGGGACTATTACAGAATTTCCTGTAGGCGATTGCTTTTATTATTAAATAGCTCAATAATTTTTGGGGCGGAGAATGTAATATAAAGTGTGTAAGTTACCGGTAACAAAACTTACGCACTTTAT
>CAMWWJ010000270.1 GCA_947177925.1 uncultured Lachnospiraceae bacterium | reverse complement strand
GTTTTTTATTTTCATATTCTATACTTTGTATAGGTTTTTTATCACCTATTAGTAAATAATTCTGTCACATATAACAAAAAAACCGTATGCAACAGCCATATAGCTGAAAACACACGGTTTTTTAATCTTATTTTACTCTTAAAAAATATCCATATAAAATGAAATATATGATTACAATTGAAAATTACAATCTCTTCATCAATTCTTCTCTCTGAGCCTCATATCCCGGCTTGCCAAGCAATGCGAACATATTCTTCTTATAGCTTTCCACACCCGGTTGGTCAAAAGGATTCACGCCAAGCAGATAGCCGCTGACACCACATGCAAACTCAAAGAAGTAGAACAACTGGCCTAAATAAAATTCATTTACTTCCGGTACGTTTACCATGAAGTTTGGAACCTGTCCGTCGGTATGGGCTAAAATCGTACCGTTCATAGCGGATTTATTTACAAAGTCCACACTCTTTCCTGCCAGATAATTCAATCCGTCCAAATCAACCGGTTCTTCTCCGATGATAATTTCTTCTCTGGAGGTTTCAATGTTGATTACGGTTTCAAACATATTTCTTGCGCCATCCTGGATGAACTGACCCATAGAATGCAAATCTGTTGTCAAATCAACGCTTGCCGGGAAAATACCTTTCTGGTCTTTTCCTTCGCTTTCGCCGTAAAGCTGTTTCCACCATTCGGAAACATAATGAACGCTTGGTTCATAGTTTGCTAAAATTTCAATTGCTTTTCCTTTTCTTAAAAGGATGTTACGAAGCGCTGCGTATTTTAAAGAATCATTTTCTGCAAATGGCAGCTCTAAAGCATTCTTTCTTCCGGAAGCGGCACCTTCCATTAATTTGTCAATATCTGCACCGGAAACGGCAATAGGAAGCAGACCAACTGCTGTCAATACGGAGAAACGGCCTCCGATATCATCCGGAACAACAAAGGTTTCATAACCCTCTTCCGTTGCAAGATTCTTTAAAGAACCCTTTGCCTTATCGGTTGTAGCATAAATTCTCTTTGCAGCTTCTTCTTTTCCGTATTTCTTTTCCATCATCTCCTTGAATACCCGGAAAGCAATGGCAGGCTCTGTAGTGGTGCCGGATTTGGAAATCATGTTAATAGAAAAGTCCCTGTCGCCAATTACATCAATTAAGTGTTTGATATAGGTAGAGCTGATGGAATTTCCCACAAAATAAATTTCAGGAGTTTTTCTTGTTTCCTTGGAAACCACATTATAAAAGCTGTGTCTTAAAAATTCAATTGCTGCTCTTGCTCCAAGATAGGAACCGCCAATACCGATAACCAATAATACTTCAGAATCACCTTGAATCTTTTCTGCCGCTTTTTTAATTCTTGCAAATTCATCCTTGTCATAATCTACCGGCAAATCAATCCAGCCTAAGAAATCATTGCCAGCACCTGTTTTGGATACTAATAATTCTTTGGCATCCATTGTTAATTTTTCCATCAAACCAACTTCTTTTTCGCTGATGAATGGAGCTGCTTTTGAATAATCAAAGGTTACTTTTGTGCTCATGATAAAACTCCTCTTTTCTTTCTTTTTTTCCAATATTATCAAAATCAAATTAAGTGTAGCAAAATCGGCTGTTTTTTTCAAGTTAAATCTTCCAGTTTATTACTTTTCATGATATCATAACGATAGATATGATATGTGACTGCATTTGCATATGCCATCATATCTTCCAATCAGATCAATGCCTGAATGGGCATGAAATTTTTATATAAAATATATCATGAAACTAATTATTTAAAATATACAAAAAGGAAGGACTTTATATGATGAATTATGTATTTGAACAAAAAATTTTGAATTTGAATGAAGAAAAAGTAATGGAAATTCCCTTTAATGTATGGGAAGTGCAGGAAAACATCGGAGATTATCCCATTGAGGCCACAGTAAACGGAGTGTCCTTTCAATGCAGCCTCCTTCCAAAAAAAGACGGTTACTATTACCTTCCTTTGAAAAATGCGGAAACCACCCTTGAAGAGGAAGTTCTCTATCCTGTTTCCTTTACTATTTTAACAGAGCCACAAAAGATTTCCGAAAACAGCCCTTATAGCATAGAAAATCCTATCCGTAAAATTGACGGCATAAAAATCATTACCCAGCCCTGGGATGGTTTATGCGGACAAACCTGCATTGCCATGCTTGCGGATATTACGTTAGAAGAAGCTAACAATATTATGCACTGCAGGGAATGGCAGGCTAATATGGGGAAAATAATCCTAACACTTGATTATCTTGGAATCCCTCATGCCAACAAAATCATCTATACTCAGGGAAAAGAAACCACCCTCCCAAAATGTGCGATTATTATGGAAAAAATGGGACGGTTCAGCCATTATCTTGTTTGTTATGACGGTGTTTATTATGACCCCACCGATGGCATATTGGAAGGATTCAATCTGACAAATATGAAAGGATACTTGGAAATTTTGTAAAATTCTGTTATAATTTCTTTTTATAGATTAAAATTTTTCATTTTATCATATGATAAATTAAGGAACAGGAAGAGGTGTATTTTATGAAATATAAGCCAGTCGGCGTATGCTCCAGCTCTATTGATATTCAGGTAGAAAATGATACAATAAAATCCGTTTCCTTTACAGGCGGCTGTAACGGTAACCTTCAGGGTATTTCTTCACTTGTACAGGGAATGAAGCCAGAAGAGGCAATTATGAAATTAAAGGGTATTAAATGCGGATATAAGAATACTTCCTGCCCGGATCAGTTAGCAATTGCCTTAGAAAAAATGATTCAAGATCAACAATAGATGAATAACATAAAAATACTTAGATATTTTCATGAATAGTGGAGGCTTTATGAAAAGAATCGTATTAACAGGCGGCGGGACTGCCGGTCATGTAACACCAAATATTGCTTTGATTCCCAGATTAAAAGAGCTTGGATACGACATACATTATATCGGGTCCTATGACGGAATCGAAAAAAGATTGATTGAGGATTTTGATATTCCCTATTATGGCATATCCACAGGAAAATTACGCCGGTATTTCGATCCCAAAAATTTTTCCGATCCTTTCCGTGTCATGAAAGGATTTGGGGAAGCCCGGAAAATATTAAAGAATATCAAACCCGATATTGTATTTTCAAAGGGCGGATTCGTATCTGTGCCTGTTGTCAGGGCTGCTGCCAGCCGGAAAATTCCAAGTATCATCCATGAATCGGATATGACTCCCGGCCTTGCCAATAAGCTTTGTATCCCGGTAGCAGAAGTGGTATGCTGCAACTTTCCGGAAACCTTAAAGGAGCTTCCCGAAGAGAAAGCTATGTTGACCGGTTCCCCCATCCGGGAAGAATTGAGAAAAGGAAATAAAATCGCAGCTCTTGATTTATGCGGCTTTACAGCCAATAAACCGGTTATTATGGTAATAGGAGGAAGTCTTGGTGCTGCAAATGTAAATAAAGTAGTAAGGGATGCTCTTCCCGAACTGTTAAAGGATTTTCAGGTAGTTCATATATGTGGCAAGGAAAAAGTGGATAATCTTCTGTTAAATACAAAAGGCTATAAGCAATTTGAATATTTAAAAGGAGAATTGAAAGATGTTTTTGCCATGGCAGATGTAGTGATCAGCCGTGCAGGCGCCAATGCTATTTGTGAACTGCTTGCTTTAAAAAAGCCAAATCTGTTGATTCCTCTGGGAAGAAGCGGAAGCAGGGGCGATCAAATATTAAATGCCAAATCCTTTGAATCCCAGGGTTTTAGTATCGTGCTGGAAGAAGATGATATTACTGAGACTCTTTTAATAGAGAAAGTACATGAATTGTTTTTTACAAGACAAACTTACATCGATTCCATGAGCCGCAGCAATCAGCTTAATTCCATACAGACTATAACCGGTCTTATAGAAAATGTATGTAATCAAAAAGTAGAATTGCAGGCAAAATCATAAAAAATAAAAGATAAAATTAGAACCGGAAAAGAATTGGTCTTTTCCGGTTCTGTTTTGTTGTTACATTTTTTCTACTTTTTCTTTTAATTCTTTGATGTCTTTTTTAGACAAAACCTTCTGGCTGCATAAGTCATCAATGAAAGTGCTTACATTTCCTTCATCCCAGAATCTGATAAATTCTTTCATAAGGTCTCTCTTATAATCTTTTTCTTTTACAAGAGGCTGATAGAAGAAATATCTGCCTTTTCTATAAAAGCTTAAATATTCCTTTCTTACCAATCTTGCAAGGAATGTAGAAACTGTCTGTGGTTTCCAATCCTTACCAAAATCATTGTTTACATTTGCTGTTACATCAGATAAGGCTAATTCAACCTCACTGTTCCAGATACATTTCATTACGACTTCTTCGCTTTTAGTTAAACCAAACTCCGCCATATGAACCTCCTTATATTTTTAAAATTTTTTTCTTTCTTATCCTATTATAAAC
>CAMWWJ010000269.1 GCA_947177925.1 uncultured Lachnospiraceae bacterium | reverse complement strand
GTGGTAGTGTATGTGCCGCTAAGTGTCATGAATGGGTTGTCCGGACAGATGTTTGCCCAGCTTGGAATGACGATCGTATTTGCCATGACGGCATCCCTGATTTCAGCCCTTACTTTAGTGCCTTTATGCTTTTCCAAGTATAAGCCAAAGGAAAAAAAGACATTGCCTGTCAATAAAATATTAGAGGCGGTAAAAGGATGGTATGACAGAAATCTTCGCAGAATATTGAAGCACAGATTTATGGCAGTGCTTGCTTCTATCTTGTTGCTGATACTTTCTTTTGTCATGGTAGTCAATACCAACATGGAGCTGATGCCTACAGTGGATGAGGGCACCGTAGCCGTTACGGCCGAGTTTCGGTCCGGTTCAAGGCTGGATTTCATTGACGAATCCATGAAGCCCATTGAAGAACTTGTACAAAATGATGAGAATGTGGAAAGCTACAGCATGACCATTGAAGGGAATACGGCAACTGTTACCGGATATTTAAAAAGCGGCAGGACCCTCAGTACAGCACAGGTCATAGAGAAATGGAACGACCAGCTTGCTGACGTGACCAATATGGATTTGACCATTAAGTCCAGCGGAACCAATATGACCAGCATGATGAGCATGGATGCGGAGGTGGATTTAACAGGTTCCGACCTGTCAGCCTTAAAGGAAGCTTCCAGGCAGGTGGAGGATGCCATCAGGGATGTGCCGGGTGTGATAAAAGTAAAAAGTGATTTATCCGCTTCCACTACAAGAGCGGAAATCGTCATTGATCCCTTAAAGGCAATGGCGGTGGGCTATACACCGGTCCAGGTGGCAATGAATATCAATTATGTGTTAAGCGGCATGGAGACAAGCACCATTAAAAACCAGGGGGAAGAATATTCGGTAAGGCTGGAATACCCGGAGGGAAGTTATGATGACTTGAATGCCCTGATGAATTTGTCCCTTATAACACCTATGAACACGCAGATCGTGCTTTCGGACATAGCGGAGCTGACTTATACCGATTCTCCCCAGTCCTTAACAAGAGTGGACGGACAATATCAGGTTGCGGTGTCTGCCATGACTACCGAAGAGGCAAAATTCACGGCAGCGGATACCATAGATAAAATTGTTGCGAAACTGGATTTCCCGGAAGGGGTTTCCCTTTCTGAAAATATGATGACGGAAATGATGAATGAAGAGTTTGCCGTTATTTATTCCGCAATTGCAGCGGCCGTATTTTTAGTATTTTTAGTGATGGCCATGCAGTTTGAATCTCCGGTCTTTTCTTTAATGGTAATGCTCAGCATTCCCTTTAGCCTGATTGGGTCCTTCTCATTATTGTATTTATGCGGGGCAACCCTCAGCATGGTTTCCCTGATGGGATTTTTAATGCTGGTAGGTATTGTAGTAAATAATGGTATTCTCTATGTGGATACTGCCAATATGCTGCGAAAGGAAATGCCCATAGCGGATGCGCTGGTAACAAGCGGACAGATTCGTCTTCGTCCGATTTTGATGACTACGCTGACCACAATCTTGTCCATGATTCCCATGGCTCTTGGCATAGGAGAGGGAACAGTGCTTATGCAGGGAATGGCTCTTGTAATCATTGGAGGACTGGTGGCTTCCACTATATTGATACTGATTCTTCTTCCAAGCTTCTATCTGCTTATTTATGAAGGGAAGAAAAAGAGAAAATACAGAAGAAAACAAGTGACTGCCCAATCGGAAGCGGAAGCGGCAGAGGAAGAGAGGAAAGCGAAAGAAAAAACAGATAGAAAAAAGAAGAAGGAAAAAATATCAAGGAAAGAATCTGAAGAGAAAAAAGAAGAAGAATCATAAAATTTCTGAATTCACTAAAAAGCTGTTGCATGAGGAGGTTTACACATGCAGCAGCTTTTTCTTTTCTGCATTTGTTTAAATTCAGTTTATAAATCCATAATATAATAGTTCAGGAGGCTTGTATGAGTGACTATCGGAATGAACTGAAATTTATATGTACGGAAGAAGAGCTTGCCGTAATAGAAGGAAGAATCCGTGTGGTAATGAAAGTGGATTCTCATGCAGGAGGAAAGGAAAAAGCTTACACCGTACGCAGCGTCTATTTTGACGATTACGAAAATTCCTGCATGTATGAAAATCAGGCTGGAGCAGCCCAAAGAAGCAAATTCCGGATACGCACTTATAATGGAGATATTTCCTATATCCGGCTGGAAATCAAGTCCAAGCAATATACGCTTGGAAAAAAGGAAAGCTGCCTTTTATCTATGGGGGAATGCAGTCGTTATTTACATAGCATTCCGGAAGCAGTCACAAAAGACCTGCCCTATGCAAGAAGAAGGCTGAGTCTGGAAATGGGCATAAGGAGGCTGCATCCGGTAAACCTGGTGGAATATGAAAGAACCGCATACGTATATCCTTATGGAAATGTACGGATAACCTTTGACAGAAATATTTCCATGAGCACAAAGCCGGAAGGCTTTTTAGAGGAAGTGATTCCCCTGACACCTATCATGCCAAAAGGCATTCACATATTAGAAGTAAAATTTGATGAATTTTTGCCGGATGTAATTGCAGGTCTGTTAGAAACCGGCACTTTGGAAAGGACCTCCTTTTCCAAATATTATTTGTCAAGACAAATGGAAAACCAATAGGAAAGGAACAATATTTTTTCGTATGAGCATAAGAGATACCATTAAAAAATCCGTGCTGGAAGGACTTGGGCATGGGGACATTTCAATAGGTAAAATAGCGGGAGCGCTGCTTATTACCGCCTTGCTGTCCTTTTTTATATTTCATATTTACAAGTTGGTAAAAAAGAGTGGATTCTATTCCCATACATTCAATGTTTCCATGGCGGTGATTTCTCTTGTGACGGCAGGAATTATTCTATCTATGCAGTCTAATATTGTGATTTCCCTGGGCATGGTAGGTGCCCTCTCCATCGTAAGGTTCCGTACCGCAGTAAAGGACCCTATGGATCTTTTATTTCTGTTCTGGTCCATAGGAACCGGCATCATATGCGGTGCAGGGCTTTATGAAATTGCCATTTTGCTTTCTTTGTTCGTAACCATCAGTATGTTCCTGCTTGAAATGCTTCCAAAAGCAAAAGCTCCCTTTTTGCTCATTATCAATCTGGAAGGAAAAGAAGCGGAAAAGGATATTTTTACCATCCTGGCAGGATATAGCAAATATTATAAGGAAAAGTCCAGAAGCGTCACAAAGCATGGAATGGATCTTATTTTTGAAGTAAGCACTACAAACGGAAACGTTTTAGTAGAAGAAATCATAAATTTGAATCAGGTAACCAATGCTGCTCTTTTATCCCATGACGGAGAGGTGCGGGCATAATGAGCTGGTATTTGAAAAAGCAGTTTAAAGTTTTCTTTCTTTTAAGCTGTATGGGTGTTTTGCTTTTGTTTATTTTTTTATGGAAAAATCAGGAAGATGCCCGGTTTCTCGGGTTAAAAGAAATTACGATAGAAGAAAAAAACCAGCTAAAGGACAGCCGTCAACAGGCTCCTGAAAATTTTTTTGGCAGCTTGTATTTTAATGAAGAGGAAATGATAAGGGATAACCAGAATAATTACTATCTGCCTCTGTCCATAGAGGGAGGATGGGAAAAGGGAAAACTTACGGGAGAAAAGGAAGAAAACAGCATTTGTATTATTACAGAGGGAAAAAGAAAGAAGAAGCAGGAATACCAGACAGGAAAAGAAGTGCTGCAGCTATTGATCTATAATGATGAATGCTATCAGGAAGCCCTGCTTCTCATTACCGCTTTGCCAGTCTTAGCCATAGACTTTGCCGATTGTCCTAAGGAGCTTGCTTTGGAGGAAGAAGAATTTTATGCAAGGTTTTACTTTTACGCACCAAAGGAAGAGCAGAAAAGAAAAGTGCAGTCAGTTCATTCCCATAGCCTGGTCCATAAAAGGGGCGGATCCAGCAGGGAGTTTGAAAAATGCAGCCTGAAGCTGAAATTGGTGGATGAAAAAGGAAAGAAGAAAAAAGAAGACCTGTGCGGGCTTCGTAAGGATGATGACTGGATTCTGATTCCCATGTATACAGAGGAAAGTAAGCTCAGGGATAAATTTGCCATAGATTTATGGAGGGAAATGGGCAGTAGGGAACAGGAGGACAATGAGGGAACGCAGATGGAGTATGTGGAGCTTGTGTTAAATGGCGTATATTACGGGCTTTATGGTCTTGCAGTACCTATTGATAAAAAACAGCTTAGGCTAAAGGAGGATGGAGAAGAAAGCGACCTGCTTTTTCGAATCGATACTACGGCAGGGGTTGATTTGTCCGATTTGGAACAGGCGGGAGAGGGAATAAGTGCAGGAAACATTACTGTGAAATTTCCTAAAAAGATGAATCAGGAAAAATGGAACAGCATCAGGGAATTTTTACAGCTTGTTTATTTTGAAAATGACAGAGTATTTGCAGAAAATATAGAAGAATGGGTAGAAA
>CAMWWJ010000268.1 GCA_947177925.1 uncultured Lachnospiraceae bacterium | reverse complement strand
TGATCTACACTATCCTCTTCGTCGGCATCGGCCGATGTGTATAAGATCCAGAAATGAAATAGTATAATGCTACTTGCAATTATAACAACAAGTTGGAAAGGGAAAAAAGAAATGGGGAAACATATGGGAAACTTAAAAAGAAGCATATCTGTTATTTTAATTTTTGTTATGAGTATTATCAGTATCTGTGCAAATGTGTCTTTTGATGTAAAGGCGGAAACAGAAAAGGTAACGGTCTATTTTGTGGATGCCACAGGTGGAGGATGGATTTCGAATGATTCTGCCATTATTGAGCTTGTAGACAACACGAGAGGACATGACTCTTATATCATGTCTACCAGTGATCATAAAGTATGGAGCGTAACGGTTCCTGCAACGGCTTATAATATTACATTCAACCGCTATGACAGTAAAAAATCTGTATTATGGAATTCATGGAGCGCCGGTGGCAGGGATGGAAAAGTTACTTATCAGGCAGAAAGCGCTTTTGGTGGACGATGGACGGATGACAACATGAATGAAAAAGGATTTCAGGCAGGAGACAGTATATATCTGGATTTTTCGGATTTCACTGACTGGTCTAAAGACGATGCTGTTTTTTATATTAACTTTACATCCGCATCCAAGGAGCAGAATCACGGGAACAATATAACAATAGCAAACGCAGATAAATTGATTTATAATCCGGTAAAAGTAACGGAAGAAGTGGAATCCTATGTTTATCAATATACGGTAACCGAAAAGGAAGCAGGCTCAGATGCATTAAGGTTCTGGAGGGGAAATGAGGAAATATTATGGAATTGTTCTGTAGTTCTTTCCTATGAAGACTATCTGCAGGGAATGAACTGTGTGAGAGTAACAGGATGGAACGCAAATAATGGATTCCTGATGAAAAGAGAAGTAAATGAAGAGGAACATATGGAAGTAGATGAATGTTGGGAAGATATGCAGGATACAGACGGAGACGGGTTGCCGGATATTTATGAGGAGGAAATCGGCACGGACATAGAAAATCCGGATACGGACGGGGACGGTCTTACAGATGGATTTGAGGTATTATATGCTTCTTCTGACCCCTTAAAGCCATCCACACTGGACAATGGAATTTCCGATGCAGATGTGGATGCGGATGAAGACGGTCTTACGATGTTAGAGGAGTCTGCCCAGGAAACCGACCCGTTACATTCCGATACGGACAAAGATGGATTAACGGACGGGGATGAGGTGAAAGTTTATGGTACGGATCCTTTAAATCCGGATACGGATGGAGACGGAATAAAAGACGGGGATGAAATTTTGATTGGCTTGGATCCACTGAATGAAAAAACATTCGGTTATCCGGACGCAGAGTACAAATCTACCCAGAAGTTGGAAGAGGATCATGTTATTTTAGAAGAAATCAATCAGGATAATGGGGATTATAAGCTGAGTCTGGAAATGGAAGCAAAGGGAAGTGTTTTCAGTGATTTGCTTGTAAGGGAAAGTGCATATGCTGTGGCTTTGGAAAACGGCAGCATACTTGGAAGAGTGCCTGAAATTATTTATGCAGACGAAGAAAACATGGAAAATATGAAGCTGACGTTTCAAATCAGTCCTGAAAATATCCATGAAGAATACAGTGCAAAAGATTTAGAGGGGATAAAAAGATATAATATTTTCTGGTTTGATGAAACTGAGAATCTGCTAGTTCCTTTGAATACGACCGTTGATGAAGAGGCATGTACCATCAGCACTTTGGTTAATCAGGCTGGAACTTATTGTGTCATGGATATGGAAAAGTGGCTGAGTAACCTTGGATGTGAAATGATGGATAAGGAGCCCGTTTTGCAGGCGGATTCTGATGTCTTGCAGGCAGATACCATGGAGCTGACAGAAGAATGGGAGGAAAATGCAGGAGAAAGAATGTCCCTGACGGATTCTGCCATACAGGAGGATGATGTATCTGTCAGCATAAATGAGATGAAAGTAGAAGCTTTCGCAATGAATGCTGTGCCGGAATCAAAGAGTAAAATAGATGTGGTATTCAACATCAACAATAACGTAGATGGGTTGACAGATTTGGAATTTGCCAACATTAAAAATAATATTGAAATTATTGGGAAAAGCCTTTTTTATGAAACAAAGGATGTGAGGGTTTATGTGTTAGACCAGCATGGAAAGGCAGTCAGGACTTCTTTTGGACAGTACTATGCAAATAATATTACTCAATTGTCCAGAATGATTGAACAGTTACTGAATACGCCGCCCCAGACTCCGTATATTGATGAACAGGTAGATACCATGTTACATACCATAGGGCTTAGGGCAGATGCATTTAAAACGGCTGTATTTTTCGGGGATTCCTATATGACGGATGATACAGACTCCCTGATAGGTAAAATTGCAGCAGCTAATATACACTGTTGCGTGATAGAGCCAGGCACCAGGCCGTATTCTTGGTATGACAGGCTTGCCAAAGCAACGGATGGACTGCTGATATACAGTTATGCAGACTTTGCAGATGAAATATTAAATTATATTTATGGATATAAACCCAATGTTCCTGTATCCAAGTATAATATGCTTACATCTGCAGGGCTTGAGTTAATCGTTTTAAAGGCGGAATTAAAGGAAAACGGCACTACGGATACGGACGGGGATGGACTGACGGACTGGAAGGAAGTAAATCAGGACAGGGTAAAAGTGAATTCGGATGGCAGTGTGGAACTGTATACCTATAAGGAATATGTGGATAAGTATGTGTTTATACCAGAACCTCATTATGAATGGGCAAAGCGGTATGCGGGAACGGTTGATGCTGCCGGAAAGAGCTTGGATGAAATCATGTCTGCGATATATGTGCTGCCGGTTTTATCCAATCCTACGAAACGTGACGGGGATGGAGACGGTATTTTGGACGGGGATGAATTTGAATGGGATGGAGTGGACGAAAGGTACAAGAATGTAGGACCTTTGCATAAGGACACAATTGAAACACTTTTTTCGGAAATAGGCAGGGATGGAAACAATAAGCCGGATTATCCTTCTTATATTACTATAAAGGATAATGATGTGACTCTACATGCAAGGATTGTTATAAAAGGCGATACGGATAAGCCGGCTGCTGGAGCTTTAAAGACAACGGGACTTAAGACAGCGCAGCAGAGTGAGGCGGATAAGATTATCGTGCGGACAGGGCAGAATGCAACCTTAAAACAGTTGGTACTGGATGGGGTTCCTAATCGTTGGAATGGAACGTATGAGGGGAGCAAATATGATTTTTATAAAGGGCTGAAGGTTAATTTTAAGGTGGAGCTTACGGAGGTTACGAATCCGAAATGGTATGAGAAGAAGATTGAGGTTACGCTTAAGGATGGGGTTTGTGGAGTATCGAATCAATCTGTATATTTTGGGTGGAGGACAAATTGTAATAGGTATGTGACGATATATTCTTGTTATTGTGATCCAAAAGAGCATAGGAATATAAAAAAGTGTGGGAATTATCAGGATTCTTTGTATCATATTGCAAGCTATGAAGGAACTGTGGCGCATGAGTTTGGGCATGTATTTGGCTTAAAGGATATGTATAATGCAAAAGACAATGACTATTACCAGCCAATTGCAAATGAAGAGCTAAAATATGAGAGTACAGAAAATGGACTTTTTGCATTACCTCAGGTAAAAGGAATTATGAAAGTGAACGGAAGTGCCTGCGCAAATGATATTGAAATGGTTCTGCATGCATTTACAGAAAATGTATGTCAGTATTATGTACCTAAGGGAAAGAAACGGAAAATATCTAAAGCAATTAAGCATGATGTGGAGTATGAGTACAAAAAAGATAAAGTTTCATATATCTGTATTTGGAATCCTGATACGTTTAAGTTCGAAAAAAAATAACACATTTGATGAAATGTCTGCCTTTTGTAAAGAAAAACAGAAGGAAATTGAACAGTTTTCAAAAACAATTTAACAATGAAATATTAGAGAAAAGAGGAATTATGTGAAAGTAAAGAAAATAACCCAAATTTTTATAGTACTCCTGTTAATAGTAGCAAGCATGTGTATTAGTTCCGAATGTATCCTGCGTATGAATATATATGAGTACATATTTGCACATGTGTCAGCGCATCAGGCTTTTCGTAAGGCGGTCAGGCTTTGTGAGAAAAATCAAGAAGAAATCATGGGAATTTCGGCTGAATTTTTGACGAAGGCGGAGCCTGATATGTCTAGCAAGGAGATAGACAATTTGTGCAAGCAGTTTGAAGACAAGCCGGAAAGGGCATGGCTTGGAAGAATCACATCAATGGATTATCCAGATTATGAGAGACGGTTAAAAGATAGATTGACATATTGTTATAAAGATTTTCGTTATCGTGATAATTATGAAATACGGGTATGTAATGTAGAGATATTATATATTGATACAGAAGAAATGGCAAAAGAAATCATAGAAGAAGAGTACTTTTCTGGACGGAGTGTATATCAT
>CAMWWJ010000267.1 GCA_947177925.1 uncultured Lachnospiraceae bacterium | reverse complement strand
TTTAAATTCTTCTTACCCATGCTTTTTTCGTAAAGGTCTAATGACAGGCTGTTCGTCACATTCCAATACGAAAATGCATTTCTTTCATCACATTGACTTAAATCATATGCCACAATATCCCGCAATCTGATCTTCTTATCAGCATCTAAATCCATGCTCTTTCCATTATAAACTTTTATGTAATTCCCTTCATCAGAAATAACAACCGGCATTTGTGCATTCCATATTTTTCCATGAATATCGATATCCATCCGTTCATTTAAATCATCAAAAAATACGGCAAGTACACTTCCGTCTACAATATATGCAGCATAAGGAGCCAATTCATGCAGCACTCTTCTATCATGCCATGACAATTCAATACATTGATCAATCTCTGATAAATAAAATAATTTTTCTGAATGATGATATCCTAACCTCTGAATGACAGTTTCTATAGCCCTCATTTCATCGCCTCTCTAAGTTATTTGTAACTAAAATATCATATCTACTGTACAATAAACAGTTCTTACTCTCGTCATTGCCCCAAGAGCTACAAAATATTCGCTCCATTTCCTGTATAGTGTAGCATAGGCAATCGAATTATCACAAGTATTTCACCGAAAAAATTATAACATTTTTCTCCTTGCATTTCCCCCACAATTTGTTATACTATTTGAGTGGAATACTTCTTTTTTATTCCATCTATGAAAACTGGAGGATTGTCCGAGTGGTTTAAGGTGCAGCTCTCGAAAAGCTGTGTGCCCCTGGCACCGAGGGTTCGAATCCCTTGTCCTCCGTTTTTTGATTGGAGATTTACTATGAAATATGTACTGGATATGCACACCCACACCATAGCCAGCGGCCATGCCTACAGCACTATTCTGGAAATGGCCGTTGCCGCTAAGGAAAAGGGACTAAAGCTTTTAGGCATTACGGAGCATGCGCCCAGTATGCCCGGTACTTGTCACGAATTTTATTTTCAGAATTTGAAATGCTTGGATAGGAATGGCTATGCCCTTCCTCTTTTATTTGGAGTGGAACTGAATATTTTAGATGCCGATGGCAGTGTGGATATGACTCAGGAACTGTTGTCCACTATGGATATTGCGGTTGCCAGCCTGCATCCTCCCTGCATTCCTTTTATGGATAAAACGGACACCACAAAAACCATCTTGAATATTATGAAAAATCCCCACATCCATATTATCGGCCATCTGGATGATGAACGTTTCCCAGTGGATTATGAGGAGATTGCAAAAGCGGCGAAAGAAACCAAGACCTTGTTAGAAGTCAATAACTCTTCTTTGGCTCCCGGAAGCTTCCGGGCAAATGCAAAAGAAAATTACAAAGTCATGTTAGCCGCCTGTGAAAAGTATCAGGTTCCTATTATTTTGAATTCCGATGCCCATGTGGATACGAACGTGGGAAACTGTTGCTATTCCGAACCTTTGATTCTGGAAACCGGATTTCCGGAGGAGTTGATTGTAAACAGCTCGGTAGAAAAATTCAGGCAGGCATTAAAATAGTTGACGGAAGGTTTTTCCCATGGTAAAATTTTATAAATTAGCACTGTAAAACTTTATCGTGTGAAAGTATTCTGATTGAAACTGAAATCCGGAGGTATTTATGAATAAGAAATTAAAAACCGATGCGGTAAATCAACTATTTGATGCTATTCTGACTTTGGAAGACCGTGAAGAATGTTACGCTTTCTTTGAGGATTTATGCACAGTTAACGAACTTTTATCCTTGTCCCAGCGCTTTGAAGTGGCTGCCATGCTGAAGCAGCAGAAAACTTATCTGGAAATCGCCGAGAAAACCGGAGCGTCCACTGCTACTATCAGTCGTGTGAACCGTTCCTTAAATTACGGCAGCGATGGCTACGAACTGGTATTTAACCGAATGAAACAGTAAAGAATAAAATCAGGTGCGTTTTTTTATTCCGCACCTCTTTTATTTCCATTTCTATATTTTTCTCTATTTCTACACTCACTTTATAAAGCACTGTCCACTACATGCCTTCTATACATTCAGCTTCATGTCCCCTTCTTTGATCCATCCTTTTTTTCTCATAAATTCCGAAATTCCCAAAGATAATACTGCTGGAAGGATAAAATGGAGCACTATAATTTTTACAAGTACCACTGCTGCTCCTTCATTTCCCGCCATAGTCTGATAAGTAGTGATTTGTCCTACCAGCCCTGCCGTTCCCATACCGGAGCCGGTTGCATTGTTTTCCATATGGAACAGTAACGTGGAAACAGGTCCTAAAACCGCACTGGAAATAATGGCGGGCAGCCAGATAACAGGCTTTTTCACAATATTTCCAATCTGTAACATACTGGTGCCAAATCCCTGAGCCAAAAGACCGTTTACCTTATTTTCACGGAAGCTTGCAACCGCAAATCCTATCATATTGGCACAACAGCCTACTGTAGCCGCTCCCGCTGCCAGCCCCGACAAATCCAAAATAATGCCCAATGCCGCAGAACTGATCGGCAGGGTTAAAATAATACCCATTAAAACAGAAACAATAATTCCCATCAAAAACGGCGCCTGTTCCGTTCCTGCATTTACAACAGCGCCCAAAAATGCCATGAACCTGGAAATAGACGGTCCTAATATAAGCCCTACTGCCGATCCGGTCACGATACACACAAAGGGCGTTACCAGAATGTCCACTTTGTTGCCCGATACGACTCTTCCAATATAAATACATGCAAGTGCTGCAATAAAGGCGCCAAGAGGCTCTCCCGGCCCTGCATATGTAATGGCTCCTTCCACCAGGACCGTACCTGCCAAAAGCTTGCTGGCAAATGCTCCCATCATACCGCAGGTAGCTGCCGATGCGATGACCAGCGGGCTTGCCTTTAACCGCATTGCAGTTCCCACTCCAATGCCTGCTCCCGTTATGCTGGCGGCAATTTTACCCATTACAAAAAGATATTCGCCTATCATTCCCGGAATCAGATTGCCCACCTGCTGAATGATGGTCCCGATAATTAAGGTGGCAAAAAGCCCCGTTGCCATTCCGCTCAGCCCTTCAATGAAAATCTCATTCAAAATCTTTTTTGCTGTTTTCATATGTTCTCCTCTTTTCTGACCAATGAAGTTACAACCTTCCCGGATACCCGGCACATGATATTGTCTGCTTTTCCAGCCGCTCTATTATCTGTCTTGTCAGTTGTCTTGTCAGTCAAGTGCAAGGATAACATATTTCTATTCTTTTATCAAGTAGCCTTTTTCCAAAAGTCTTTTTTCCACCTGCTCTAACACTTCCGCACTGGCAGCCTCCACCGTATGGTAGTGTATACCGTCCGTCAGCACGTTCAAAGTCTTATTTGTACTGTTTTTGCACTTATTCACAAAATTTTCCGCATCCTGCCTGTTGTTAATAATCAGGTCCACTGTAATCTGCCCGTAAATCTCGTGTTCCACCACTACATCCAATACTTTTCCGCCACAATCCACAATTGTATAAAATTCATCCAGAATATCCGAGTCCTTATGTTTCACCTTTATGGTTCTTTTATATTTATCTTCCTCTTCTTCCTCGCAAAAATAAAGATATCCCTTATTGGTTGCCAGTATATTCTTATGAAAAGCCCTCAGTAATGCAATATCCTGTACGACCACCTGGCGGCTTACCTCCAATGCCCTTGCCAGCTCCGTACCGGACACCGGACCCTTTTCTGTTTTCAATCTATTTAAAATCTGTTCTCTTCTTTCTTCTCCGCTCATAAATACCTCAAACCCTTTTAACCGTTATCGTTTTCTGGAACTTTTGTATCGTATAGTTTATCACAGATGGCTGAATCATTGCAAGTATACCATTCGAAAATCTGTTAAAAATCAAGTAGTATTTTAGACACTTTCAATTTTTTTAATGAAAGCGGCTTCCCCATCCTCGTACAAAACTTTTTCCACAATTCTCTTTACTTTTTCTTTTTTCTATGCTATCCTAGCTTTGTTGCACGTCAACAAGATATAAATATTTTTGGAGGTACTAAAATGAACAAAGGTACAGTAAAATGGTTCAACAACCAAAAAGGATACGGCTTCATCTCTGATGAGCAGGGAAATGACGTATTCGTTCACTATTCAGGACTTAACATGGAAGGCTTCAAGTCTTTAGAAGAAGGCGCTGCTGTTGAGTACGAAGTAGTAAACGGCGAAAAAGGACCTCAGGCAGTAAACGTTACAAAGTTATAAGAAGCCTGTGACAGTTCTTAACAAGTATTAATCGGTTTTTCGATGTGCCTTTTTGAAATATAAATGTTGAATTTAGTTTTGAATAAGCAATATTGTTTTAACGGATTAAGAGAAAACCGGCCAGTCTGGCCGGTTTTTTGTTGTGCATTTTTAAAAAGTGGGGGGATTAGAGATGCGGACGCAGGAGACGGCAGAGCATATGGTAGTCTTATAGGCACGCTCCCGCTCTGCAAAGACGCAGCGGTACTAACGCACCAAAATACGGTGCGTAAGGACCG
>CAMWWJ010000266.1 GCA_947177925.1 uncultured Lachnospiraceae bacterium | reverse complement strand
CCTCCCGTTACTCCGGTTCCGCCTTCACAGGGGGAGCAGACGTCTGGAATGAATGAAAAGGTTCCCATTTCCGCAGTCTCTGTTAAGAAAATCGCAAATAAGACCTATACAGGAAAAGCAATAAAGCCATCTCCAGCATTGTCTTATAACGGAACGGCACTAAAAAAAGGAACGGATTATACACTTTCTTATAAAAATAATAAAAAGACCGGAAAAGCAACTGTCACCATAAAGGGAATCGGCAGGTTTACAGGTACGAAAACAGTAAGCTTTTATATTGTTCCAAAGAAAGTAAGCATAAAATCCTTAAGAGCTGTGGGGAATAAAAAACTGAAGCTTACATGGAAGAGAAATAAAACGGCTTCCGGTTATCAGATACAGTTGGCGCTGAATAAAAAATTTACCAAAGGAATAAAAAATGTGAATGTTTCTAAAAATTCCACCACTTCCAAAACAGTTGGTAAGCTGAAAAAGGGGAAATGGTATTATGTTCGGATCAGGGCATATAAAAAGGTGGGAGGAAAGAAATATTATGGAAAGTATAGCACCATAAAGAGAATCAGGGTGAAGTAGTCTCGGATGAAATCATCTTTTAAAAAATTTCCTTGCCTTTCCATATCTCCTATGCTAAATTAAAAGAAGCAAAAGCAGTCTGCTTTGCTTCCGGCTGATCGCCAACTGATTTCCAAGGGACAGAAAAATTATAGGAGGTTTTTTAGAAAAGGCATTTTTATAGGACAGTTAGTTTGTTATACTGATTTCAGCTTGTGGCACAACAAACTTTCTGAAAAAACATTGACAAATACGAACATTTGTTTTATTATAACTCATAGCAGAACGAATGTTCTATATGAAAAGGAGATTGAACATGGAAAAAGATGATAAATTAAAAGCATTGGATGCAGCCCTGTCACAGATCGAGAGGCAGTTTGGAAAGGGAGCTGTTATGAAGCTGGGAGATCCTTCCGCACAGATGAATGTGGAGACGATTCCCACCGGTTCCTTAAGTCTGGATTTAGCCCTTGGACTTGGAGGGATTCCCAAAGGGCGTATCGTGGAGATATATGGTCCGGAATCCAGTGGTAAGACAACCGTTACCCTTCACATGATTGCAGAAGTGCAGAAGATGGGAGGAATTGCAGGATTCATTGATGCAGAGCATGCACTGGATCCTGTATATGCCAAGAATATCGGTGTGGATATTGATAACCTTTACATTTCACAGCCGGACAACGGAGAACAGGCATTAGAGATTACGGAAACTATGGTGCGTTCCGGTGCCATTGATATTGTAGTTGTGGATTCTGTTGCCGCATTGGTGCCAAAGGCAGAGATTGATGGAGATATGGGTGACAGCCATGTGGGGCTTCAGGCAAGGCTTATGTCACAGGCACTTCGTAAACTGACAGCTGTTATCAGCAAGTCCAATTGTACGGTTGTCTTTATTAACCAGCTTCGTGAAAAGGTGGGAGTTATGTTTGGCAATCCGGAGACTACTACCGGAGGACGTGCCCTGAAGTTCTATTCTTCTGTGCGGCTGGACGTGCGCCGGATTGAAGCATTAAAACAAAGCGGCGAAGTGATTGGAAACAGAACAAGAGTTAAAGTGGTAAAGAATAAAATTGCTCCTCCCTTTAAAGAGGCGGAGTTCGACATTATGTTTGGAGAAGGGATTTCCAGAGAAGGGGATGTGCTTGATCTGGCAGCATCAGCAAACATCGTAAATAAAAGCGGTGCATGGTATGCTTATGAGGGCAATAAAATAGGACAGGGGCGTGAAAATGCCAAGAGTTTCTTAAAAGAGAACCCTGAAATACGGGAAGAAATCGCCCGGAAAGTAATGTCCCATTTCAATCCAAAAGAGGAGGACGCAGCCAAAGATGAAGCTGCCGTAACGGAAAAAGGTTCTCAAAAAGAAGCGCAGGTTGAAAAGAAAGAAGCATGATAGTTACCGGGATTGAAGAAATATCCAAAAGTAAGTGTAAGATATTTATAGAAGGAGAGTTTGCCTTTGCCCTATACAAAGGCGAGCTTTCTGCCTATCAAATAAAAAAGGGAAAAGAGATAACAAAGGAAGCTTATCAGGAATTGACTACGCAGGTACTTCCTAAAAGAGCAAAGCTGCGGGTCATGAATCTGTTAAAGGCAAGGACCTATACGGAGGAAGAGCTGCGGAGAAAGTTAAAGCTTGGACTCTATTCAGAAAGACATATTGAGGAAGCATTGGATTATGTGAAAAGCTATGGTTATGTGAACGATCTGGCTTACGCCATGGACTTCATTCGTTACCGGGCAGAAAGCCTTAGCAAAAAACAGATACAAAACAAATTATTGCAAAAGGGCGTTCAGAAGGAAATCGTAGAGAATGCCCTTTTGGAATGTGAAAAAGAAGGCACGATGATTGAAGAAATGAAACAAATCAGTGCTTATCTGGAAAAAAAGCAGTATTCCCCAGAAACATGTGATTACAAGGAAAAACAGAAGCTCATTGCAGCCCTGTACCGCAGAGGATTTTCCATAAATTCCATAAATCAAGTTATGAAATCTGACTTTTACTTGACATAACTCTAATTTTGACTTAAAATTTAACTGTTGTAAAATCGCGTTTTAGAATGTTGCTTATACATACATTCTATGGAGATAGCGGAAAGGCCCTGATTTAGATTGGGGAAAATACGTGTACAATGAAAATTAAATAAGGAGGTGCTCCTGTACAATGAGCATGGGTTTAGCTGTTGGGATTGCTGTTTTAGTGACCTTGATTATTGCTATACCGCTTACTGCCGTACTTGCCACCACATACCGCAAAAAGGTAGTGGAAAGCAAGATTGGTGATGCAGATCAGAAGGCAAGGGAAATTATTGATGAAGCCTTAAAGACTGCTGAAACGAAAAAACGGGAAGGACTGCTTGAGGTGAAGGAAGAGTCCATTCGTACCAAAAACGAACTGGACAAGGAAATCAAAGAACGCCGGGCAGAAGTGCAACGTTTTGAACGAAGAGTTCAGCAGAAAGAAGAGAACATCGATAAAAAAGCGGATGCAATCGAGAAAAAGGAAGCAAGCCTGCTTTCCAAAGAACAGGAATTGGCAAAGCAGAAAGCAGATATTGAAAATCTCAGTGAACAAAGAGTACAGGAACTAGAACGGATTTCCGGTTTAACCTCTGAACAGGCAAAAGAGTATTTGTTAAAAATTGTTGAAGATGAAGTAAAACATGAAACTGCTGTCATGATTAAGGAAATGGAGAGCAGGGCAAAAGAGGAAGCAGACAAAAAGGCTAAGGAATATGTAGTGACCGCCATTCAGAAATGTGCGGCTGATCATGTATCAGAGACTACCATTTCTGTTGTACAGCTTCCAAATGATGAGATGAAAGGTCGTATTATCGGCAGGGAGGGTAGAAATATCCGAACTCTTGAGACTATGACAGGTGTGGATTTGATTATTGATGACACACCGGAAGCAGTTATTTTATCAGGATTTGATCCGATTCGCAGGGAAGTTGCGAGAATTGCTTTGGAAAAACTGATTGTAGACGGACGTATTCATCCGGCTAGAATTGAAGAAATGGTGGAAAAGGCACAAAAAGAAGTAGAAGTTATGATTCGTGAGGAGGGTGAAGCTGCCACTCTGGAAGTAGGGGTTCATGGCATTCATCCGGAACTTGTGAGATTGCTTGGCAAGATGAAATTTAGAACAAGCTATGGTCAGAATGCATTAAAGCATTCTATTGAAGTCGCACAGCTTTCAGGCTTATTGGCGGCTGAAATGGGACTGGATGTGCGCATGGCTAAGCGTGCAGGCTTATTACATGACATCGGTAAGGCTGTGGATCATGAGATGGAAGGTTCCCATATCCAGTTGGGCGTTGATTTATGTAGGAAATATAAAGAATCAGCAGTAGTAATCAATTCTGTGGAATCTCACCATGGGGATGTGGAGCCCCAGTCCTTGATTGCGTGTATCGTACAGGCTTCTGATACTATATCAGCAGCAAGGCCGGGAGCACGAAGAGAAACATTAGAAACTTATACAAGCAGACTAAAACAATTAGAAGAAATAACCAACAATTTTAAAGGCGTAGACAAATCTTTTGCTATTCAGGCAGGCAGGGAAGTACGTGTAATGGTAGTTCCAGAACAAATATCAGATTCAGACATGGTGCTTTTGGCACGGGATATTTCCAAACAGATTGAGGCTGAATTGGAATATCCGGGACAGATAAAAGTGAACTTGATTCGCGAGTCCCGTGTTACTGATTATGCGAAATAGAAATGAGTAGTGTGAGAAGAGGCTGTGAAAAGGACAGCCTCTTTTTTGTATGGGTAAATGTCGAATGAACGTATCAAATCAGATGGTTTTTTTGAAGGGGGATGGCTGAGCGGACGCAACAGCGGGATGAGAGCGGATTTGCTTCGGTGTTTTTGATGACGATTTTCCTAAACAGCCTTGGGAGGTTATGGAAGCCGTCCGGGTCGTCATATAGCGCCCTCCATGGCGCAATATGACTAAAATGTGTGC
>CAMWWJ010000265.1 GCA_947177925.1 uncultured Lachnospiraceae bacterium | reverse complement strand
CATTTCAACAAACCTTATTAATATTACTATTAAATTCTTTTATTATTATATACATATAGAAAAAGCCGTTCCATTTACTTTAACGAGAAGGGAGTTATTCACAATGAAATTAATTTGTTCTAAGTCCGCTTTACTTAATGGAGTACAGATTGTATCCAAAGCTGTTCCAAACAAAACAACTATGTCTATTCTGGAATGTATTTTGGTAGATGCTTCAAAAGGAGAAATAAAACTTACCGCCAATGATATGGAGCTTGGCATAGAAACAGTAATAGAAGGTGAAATTGCAGAAAAAGGCATTATTGCATTGGATGCCAAGATATTTCTGGAAATTGTACGTAAACTTCCCGACAGTGATATTGTGATAGAGACAGATTCCAGTTTTAAAACAACGATTACCTGTGAAAAAGCAAAATTCAATATTATAGGCAAGTCAGGTGAAGATTTTTCTTACCTGCCTTCCGTGGAAAGAAACGATTGTGTGATTGTTTCACAGTTTACGTTGAAGGAAGTAGTAAGGCAGACTATTTTTTCCATTGCTGATAATGACAACAATAAGCTGATGACAGGCGAATTATTTGACATTAACGGTTCTGAACTGAAAGTAGTATCTTTGGATGGACATCGTATTTCCATCAGAAAAATCGAATTAAAAAATTCCTATGAGCCTAAAAAAGTAGTGGTTCCAGGTAAAACGCTGAATGAAATAAGCAAGATACTGCCGGGCGATACGGATAAAGACGTAAACATTTTCTTTACGCCAAAGCAGATTGTATTTGAGTTTGATAATACCACTGTAGTATCGAGACTGATAGAAGGTGAGTATTTCAAGATAGATCAGATGCTTTCCAGCGATTATGAGACAAAGGTAAGAATCAACAAGAAAGAGCTTTTAAATTGCATAGACAGGGCTACTCTTCTGATCAAGGAAGGGGATAAGAAGCCTATTATTATCAATATAACGGATACTTCTATGGAGCTTAAGATTAATTCCATTATAGGAAGTATGAATGAAGATATTGATATTGAAAAAAGCGGCAAGGATATGATGATTGGTTTTAATCCAAAGTTTTTAATCGATGCTCTTCGTGTAATAGACGATGAAGAAATAGATATATTCCTTGTCAACCCGAAAGCTCCCTGCTTTATAAAGGAGCCTAATGAAAGCTACATATACTTGATTCTTCCCGTTAATTTTACGACGGTTAATTAAGTTTATTTTGAAGAAGTTGAAAGGTACGGAAAAAAATGGAAACAATATATTTGAGGGATGATTTTATAAAGCTTGGACAGGCTTTAAAAGCGGCAGGCTGTGTGGAATCAGGAGTAGACGCTAAATTTGCCATTCAGGACGGCCTTGTAAAGGTAAACGGAGAAGTAGATGAAAGGCGTGGAAGAAAGCTTTATGAAGGTGATATTGTGGAATTTGATGGGCACAAAATAAAAGTGTGTAAAGGATAGAATCCATGATAATCAAAAGATTAGAATTGGCAGACTATAGAAATTACGAATCTCTGGATTTGCAGTTTGATAAGGGTACTAATATTTTATATGGGGATAATGCCCAGGGAAAAACCAATATTTTAGAGGCTATTTATGTAGCTGCCACAACAAAATCACATAAAGGCAGTAAAGATAACGAAATTATAAATTTTGACAAAGAGGAAGCTCATATTCGCACTTACCTTGAAAAGGATGCGATTGAAACAAGAGTGGATATGCATCTTCGCAAAAGTAAATCAAAAGGGATTGCAATAGACGGACAGAAAATAAAAAAGGCTGCGGATTTACTTGGTCTGTGTAATGTTGTATTTTTTTCTCCTGAGGACTTGAATATTATAAAAAATGGCCCTGCGGAGAGAAGAAGATTTGTAGATATGGAGCTTTGTCAGTTAGACAGCTTTTATTTATATAATCTGAATCATTACAATAAAATAGTAAATCAACGTAATAAGCTGTTAAAAGACATGTATATGAATCCTGACTTAAAGGATACTCTTACAATATGGGATTCCCAGCTTGTGTCTTTTGGCAGCAAAATTATTGAAAGAAGAAAAATTTTTACGGAGCAGCTCAATGAAATTATCTGTGAAATACATAAAAAGCTTTCTGGAGGAAAGGAAGAAATTTTAGTTTATTATAATCCTGATGTTTCCGTAGAAGATTTTGAGGTTAAGCTTAAAATGAATAAGGAAAGGGATATTAAGCTGAAACAAACTACGGTAGGTCCTCACAGAGATGATTTTTCTTTTATGATTGGAAAGGTAGATGTCAGGCGTTTTGGTTCTCAGGGACAGCAGAGAACGGCAGCACTTTCTTTAAAGCTTTCAGAAATAGAGCTTGTCAAAAAAATTGCAAAGGATTTTCCTGTACTTTTGCTGGATGATGTATTGTCTGAGCTTGACAGCAACAGGCAAAACTATCTTTTAAATAGTATAGGGGACATACAAACTATCATTACCTGTACCGGACTAGAAGAATTTGTAAATAATAGATTTGAGATTAATAAAGTTTATAGGGTAAACAACGGTAAGGTAAGTTCAGAAAATTAGAATTAAGGTGCCGCCGCCTTCGGCGGATGAATGGAGGAAACATGAGTGAAGAAATCTTACAGAATACAGAAGTTGAAAATGAATATGGCGCGGACCAGATTCAAATTCTGGAAGGATTGGAAGCTGTAAGAAAAAGACCAGGTATGTATATAGGCAGCACTTCTTCAAGAGGTCTTCATCATCTTGTCTATGAAATTGTAGATAATTCTGTGGATGAAGCGCTTGCAGGATATTGTGATACGATTGAAGTAACTATCAATCCCGACAATTCCGTTACTGTTCAGGATAACGGAAGGGGCATTCCTGTCGGCATCAACCACAAAGCAGGCATTGCAGCGGTTGAAGTTGTTTTTACCATCTTGCATGCCGGCGGAAAATTCGGCGGAGGAGGATACAAGGTATCCGGAGGCCTGCATGGCGTGGGCGCTTCTGTTGTAAACGCTTTGTCAGACTGGCTTGAGGTAGAAATTTATCAGGAAGGAAAGATTTATAAGCAGAGATATGAAAGAGGACATGCTTGTTATTCTCTAAAAGAGACAGGAACCTGCCCTTTGGAAAAAACAGGAACAAGAGTTATCTTTAAACCGGACGCTTCTATTTTTCAGGAAACGACAGTTTTTGATTTTGATATATTAAAAACAAGACTTCGCGAGATGGCTTTTTTAACGAAAGGTCTGCGCATTATATTAAGAGACGCTCGTGTAGAAGAGGATAAAAAGCCTGAAGAAGAAGCCATTGCAAAGCTTTTGGAACGGGCAGAAGAAGATGCTTTACTTAATTCTGAAGAAGAATCTGAAAGACCTGCGGAAGAAAAAGATATGATGGCTGCGGAAGCCATAGAGGAATTGGAAACAGGAAAAAAGAAGAATCGGGTTCTGGAATTTTACTATGAAGGCGGCATTAAGGAATTTGTTACTTACTTGAATAAAAGCAAAGAAGCGCTCTATGAGCAGGTTCTTTATTTTGAGGGAAGTAAGAATAATGTTTATGTAGAGGTTGCATTTCAGCATAATGATTCTTATTCCGAAAGTGTTTACAGTTTTGTCAATAATATCAATACGCCTGAAGGTGGTACTCACTTACAAGGGTTTCGGAATGCCATAACCAAAACCTTTAATGATTATGCCAGAAATGCAAAGCTGTTAAAGGACAGCGAGGCAAATCTTTCCGGCGAAGATATCAGGGAAGGTCTGACGGCAATCATCAGCGTTAAAATAGAGGAACCGCAGTTTGAAGGACAGACAAAGCAGAAGCTTGGTAACTCGGAAGCCAGAAATGCAGTTGACAGTATTGTTTCCGAGCAGCTTACTTACTTTTTGGAGTTAAATCCCACGATTGCCAAAATAATCTGTGAAAAATCTATTCTGGCCCAGCGTGCAAGGGAAGCAGCAAGAAAAGCAAGGGATTTAACCAGAAGGAAAACGGCTCTTGAAGGAATGGCTTTACCGGGAAAGCTGGCTGACTGTTCTGATAAAGACCCGAAAAACTGTGAAATTTATATTGTAGAGGGTGATTCTGCAGGAGGCAGCGCTAAAACGGCAAGGTCCCGTGCTACACAGGCAATTCTTCCTCTGCGCGGAAAAATTTTGAATGTAGAGAAGGCAAGGCTTGACAAGATTTATGCCAATGCTGAAATAAAGGCAATGATTACAGCGTTTGGTACCGGAATACACGAAGATTTTGATATTACGAAGCTTCGTTACCACAAAATTATTTTAATGACGGATGCCGATGTGGACGGTGCTCATATCAGTACCTTACTGCTTACTTTCCTTTACAGATTTATGCCGCAGCTCATCAAAGAAGGACATGTTTATCTGGCACAGCCTCCACTTTATAAGCTGGAGAAAAATAAAAAGGTGTGGTATGCGTACAGTGATGAAGAACTGGATAAGATTCTTACAGAAGTAGGACGCGACCAGAATAATAAAATTCAGCGTTATAAAGGTTTGGGAGAAATGGATGCGGAACAGCTTTGGGAAACAACCATGGATCC
>CAMWWJ010000264.1 GCA_947177925.1 uncultured Lachnospiraceae bacterium | reverse complement strand
TCCCGGTCCTTTTGGTGCAATCATGGTAACGTCTACATTCTTAGGCGGAACAATCTGTCCGAAATGGATGGCAAATCCATGAGCGAACATTAACATATTGCCCTCTTCCAGATTTGGTTCAATGGACTCCTTGTACATAGCTGCCTGCTTTTCATCATTGATTAAGATCATGATGATATCCGCTTTTTTAGCAGCTTCAGCAGCAGTGTATACCTCAAAGCCCTGTGCTTCTGCCTTTGCCCAGGATTTGGATCCTTCGTAAAGACCGATGATTACATGACAGCCTGATTCCTTTGCATTTAAAGCATGGGCATGTCCCTGGCTGCCGTAACCGATTACTGCAATAGTCTTACCCTCTAATAAGGATAAGTTGCAATCTTCCTGATAAAATATTTTTGCCATTTTTATTTCCTCCTGCTATATTAAAATAATATTTTATTGAAAGTTAGTATTTGCTAACTAATCATACGATTATAAATAAGTAACGTTTTCGATTCCCCTGCCAAGACCTGCAATTCCGGTTCTTGCCAGCTCTAAAATCTCATAACCGTCTAACAGGCCGATAAATGCTTCGATTTTATCTTGATCTCCTGTAAGCTCAATAATAAGACTTTCCTTGGAAACATCAATAATATTGGCACGGAAAATGTCCGCTACCGCAATAATTGCCTGACGCTGCATAGGATCTGCCTTTACCTTGATCAGACAAAGCTCCCGGTATACGCTTTCTCCCTGCTTAAGCTCCTTAATGTCACGAATGTCCACTAACTTGCCAACCTGCTTTTCAATCTGGTCTAAAATCTCATCATTACCGCTTGTGACAATGGTAATCCTTGTAAACTTGGGATCGGCTGTAACGCCTGCGGTAATGCTTTCAATATTGTAGCCCCTTCTGCTGAACAGACCGGATATACGGCTTAAGACACCGGGCGTATTGTCCACTAAGAGCTGAAATACTTTTTTCTGCATAATACTGACCTCTTTCTTCTAGGTTCTTTTTATTCTAACAGTAGATAAGTACCCTTGTCAATGTATGAAAACTGCTCATGTTTTTTATAACTCACAGTTATGATAAGGGCTTTTATTATTCCTTTTCATTTTCGGAACACCTGGGCAGCGCCAAAGTTCCTGTTCTGGCAACCTCCACAATGCTCACAGATTTGAACATGGTAAGCAAAAGCTTAATCCGTTCCGGCGTGTCACAAATCTGAATCATCATAAAGGATTTGGACATATCCACGATTTCCGCCTTCATGATATCGCAGATTTCCACAATGTCCCTGCGGTTGCTTTTGTTGTACTTTACTTTCATGAGCATAAGCTCCCTGGATATGCTGTGAGGCTCGTCAAAGGTCTTCACCTTAATAATATCCAGCTTTTTATTCAACTGCTTTTCAATCTGCTCTAAAGTCCTTTGATTGCCGCTTGAAACAATGGTCATGCAGGAAACGCTGTTATCGTCCGTTTCTCCCACTGCAAGGGAATCTATATTAAAACATCTTCTGGAAAAAAGACCGGCCACCTTACACAATACACCGGAACGGTTTTCTACTAATACGGAATATATCTTTTTCATCTTACACCTCTATTTTACTAAATCCATTGGATCGATTAAGCACTCCATCAGTACACATTCATCATAGGATAAGAATTTATCCACCGCTTCTTCTGCTTCTTCCATATTGTGCACTCTGATGAACGGCATTTCATAAGCTCTGGCAATATGCTCTAAATCCGGGCTTCCGGATAAATCCACTACGGAATAATTGTCCGCATAGGTATAATGCTGATATTCCCTGACCATACCCAGATAAGAATTCTTCAGCACGATTACCTTTGCCTTAATGCCATGCTGCTTCATGGTGGCAAACTCCATCATGGACATTTGGAAGGAGCCGTCACCGCATACTGCAATGACCTGTTTTTCCTTCATGGCATATTTGGCGCCCATTGCCGCCGGAATGGAATAGCCCATTGTTCCCATGCCGCCGGATGTGAGAAACTGTCCGCCCTTTACCACATGATAACCGCAGGACCAGATTTGGTTTTGTCCCACATCTGCCACATAAATACCATCGTCCTCCATTTTTTCGGAAAGCATAGTAATGAACCGTGCAGGATCTACAAATTCCGGCTTTGGATTTCTCTTTGGCTCCATAGTCTCCTTATAGCCCTTTAAGGTTTCAATCCATTCACTGTAATTTCCTTCGATTTCATGCTTGGCAAAGTCAAAGAAAATATGCTTTACATCACCGACGATGGGAATGTGGGGGCCTACATTTTTTCCGATTTCCGCCGGGTCCACGTCAATATGTACCAATATTTTATTATTGGTAATTAAATCCGGCTGGCTTACCGCCCGGTCCGCAACTCTTGCGCCAATCATAATCAGCAGATCGGATTCATTCATGGCACGGTTGGCATAGGGCTTTCCATTATTGCCCACCATACCGAAATACATAGGATGCTTTGTAGGCATGGCGCCGATTCCCATCATAGTAGAGACTACAGGAATCTGATTTCTCGAGGCAAATTCACGAAGCTCTTTTTCCCCATCTGACAAAAGCACTCCTCCTCCTGCACAGATAATGGGACGTTTTGCTTTGTTAAGCGCCGCAACCACCTTAGCGATCTGAACCGCATGTCCTTTTACGGTAGGCTTATAAGTTCTTAAATTCACATCGGAGGGATATTTGAATTTATTGATCGTGGCATTTTGAACGTCAATCGGTACGTCAATGAGGACCGGACCCTTTCTACCTGTACTGGCAATGTAAAATGCTTCCTTGAACACTCTCGGAATATCCTCCGGATTTTTCACAAGATAGCTGTATTTTACAAAGGACTCCACTGCTCCGGTAATATCCGCTTCCTGAAACACATCGCTTCCTAATAATTCGCTGTTTACCTGTCCGGTAATACATACAAGGGGAATGCTGTCCGCAAAAGCAGTGGCAATTCCCGTAATCAAATTGGTTGCGCCCGGACCTGAAGTCACTGCACAGACTCCAACCTTGCCGGATACTCTTGCCACACCGCTTGCCGCATGTGCCGCATTCTGTTCCGTACGCACTAAAATACTTTCTATTTCCGAATCAAGCAGGCTGTTGTAAAAGGGACAGATTGCAACACCCGGATATCCAAATACTGCCTGTACTCCTTCTTCTTCTAAACACTTTATCATGGCATCTGCGCCTATCATAATTTCAACTTCCTTTCTTTTGGCATATCATTTTATACCTGATCTTCTATATTTAAAATTCGCTTTGTAAGCTTTACCGCATCCGCAGCATCTTTCGAGTAACCGTCTGCACCGATTTCATCCGCATAGTCCTGAGTTATGACAGCTCCTCCAATAATGACCTTTGCATCTACCTGTTCTTCCTCTTTATAGGCAATTACATTTCTCATTTCCTGCATAGTAGTGGTCATAAGTGCGGATAATGCAATTATTTTTGCGTTTTCTTCCTTGGCAACTCTGACAATCTCCTCTTTCGGAACATCTTTGCCAAGGTCAATGACTCGGAAACCGTAATTTTTCAGCATCAGCGCCACCAGATTTTTCCCGATATCGTGAATATCCCCTTCCACAGTTGCAATGACTATGGTTGGCATTTCCTTTTCCCCACCTGCTTCAAGCAGATAAGGCTCCAGATATTCAATAGATGTCTTCATTGCTTCTGCACTTGCAATCAGCTGGGGCAGGAAATATTTTCCCTTGTCAAATAAATCGCCCACTTCATTGATGGCAGGAAGCAGCCAGTGGTCCAATAAATCCTTTGGTTCATAACCGGCATCCATTGCCTTTTTGGTAATGGTAGTAATGGATTTCTTATTTCCCTTTAGGACTGCTTCATACAGCAGGGCAGTTTCCGCCTTTTCTTCTGTCAATGCTTTCGAATCCTTTTTGGAACCTTCCGCTTGATCAGCTCCCCAAATCCGCCTTTTCTTTCAGGAAATTCATCCTTTCGATGTAGGAAATATCCGCCCCTTCTTTATTTAAAAGAAGATCGGCGGCAAATGCACTGTTCACTAAAAGCTCCTGACTTGGATTGGCAATTGCCATAGTCAGCCCTTTTGCAATTGCCATCGTGAGGAATGCCGTATTTACATAGCTTCTTTCCGGCAGTCCAAAGGAAATATTGGAGAGCCCGCATATGGTGGCAAGTCCCATTTCCCTGCAATATGCAATCGTTTCCAGTGTTTCCAGGGCAGCATTTTTATTGGCTCCTACCGTTGCCACCAATCCGTCCACCACAATATCCTCTTTTGCCATGCCAAGCTCTAATGCTTTATTTAGGATTATCTGGATGATTTTCTTTTTTTCTTCCAGATTTTTGGGAAGCCCTTCATCGGATAACGGAAGAAGGATGAACATAGCGCCGTATTTTTTGGCAATGGGCAACAACTTTTCGAATTTTTCTTTTTCCAGAGAAATAGAGTTGATCAGCGCCCGCCCCGGATATTTCCGAAGAGCCGCTTCGATTACGTCTACATGGCTGGAATCAATTGCCAGCGGAAGGGATGTAATATTGCCAACGGTTTCTAATA
>CAMWWJ010000263.1 GCA_947177925.1 uncultured Lachnospiraceae bacterium | reverse complement strand
ATCGCCTTATCAAGTTTCTGTTCGTAGGCTCAAGAACTTTGCTACACCACTTCCTCCATCCATACCATTACTGATACCAACTTGTGGTTCGCTACACTTGGTGGTAAATACCCGTGACTAGACTTTCACCAGCTAGATTATTGCCATGCTCGCCACACAAAATAAGGAGAAAACCGTTTTCGATCATCTCCTTATTCATACTATCCTATTTATTTCTTTTTAATTTTCATTTTGCAGGTAATAGTATTGCTATTATTAAAACTTATAAATACAATTTGTCCCTTTTTTAATTTCACGGTAGCCGTGCGGCTTGATAATGAATCATATTTACCAACTTTTGCAGGTTTTACATAAGCTGAAGGGGAACACATATACAATGAATAAGATTTTCCGCCATTTGTTTTTACCTTTAAATAATCCTGTGGATATCCACTATCCGCCCATCTGCTTATTCCTGTATACATATTGATTACTCCAAACATTATGTCGTCTTTCTTATCTTTTACCACATAATCAGAAAAAGTAAACTGGTAAGTTCCCGTCTTTGGAACCGTGAATTTAACCCACGATACTGCTGTCATAGCCTTTTTATTATTATTAGAGCCTTTATACGGTTTTGCCGTAACTATTGTAGTACCTGTCTTTGCAGCAGGTGCTTTTTTATACTTGTAGCTGCTGGTAACCTTTCTTACTGCCTGTACCTCTATGCTGGTGATCGGTACTAATGTAGTAAGCACCAGTGCCATTACCAGACCTAAGCATACAAGCAATGTGGATTTTTTTCTTTTCATTGAATTCATTTTTTCTCCTTTCCATCAAATATTGTATTATAAAACAAGTATATCGAAAATCTATTTTATTTACAAGCAACTTTTCTTTACATAAATCAGAAATAATATCTACATTTTTAGCAAACAACATGGTTCTCCATGATTGCAAAAACATCCCAAAAACCATCAATGGTTTTTGGGATGTCTTTATCCTTTTATAAGATTCCAAACAAACACTTATTTATAGTTTACAATCTTTCCAAAATCCGGCTTTAATGCCGCACCGCCTACAAGGCCGCCGTCGATGTCCGGTTTTGCAAATAATTCTGCTGCTGTGGAAGCATTTACGGAACCGCCGTACTGAATACGAATTGCTTCTGCGGTAGCTTCATCATAAATTTCTCCAATGCATGCGCGGATAGCGGAGCAGACTTCCTGTGCCTGATTGGAAGTAGCTGTCTTGCCTGTTCCGATTGCCCAGATTGGTTCATAAGCGATAACTGCTGTTTTTGCCTGGTCTGCTGTAACATTCAAGAACGCAATCTTAATCTGCTGACGGATGAAATCAATGGTAACGCCCTGCTCTCTCTGGGTAAGGGTCTCGCCACAGCATACGATCGGGGTAATACCATGTTCAAAAGCCTTTAATACTTTTTTATTTACTGTCTCGTCTGTTTCTGCAAAGTATTCTCTTCTTTCGGAATGTCCGATGATGACATATTTTACTCCTACATCAGTAAGCATTGCAGGAGCGATTTCTCCTGTGTATGCACCTTTTTCCTCAAAGTACATATTTTCTGCACCAATCTGGATGTTGGAGCCTTTTGCTGCTTCCATAGCAGGGATAATGTCAATAGCAGGTACACAGAAAACAACGTCTGCTTCCTCAGTAGCTACTAATGGTTTTAATGTGTTGATCAATTCTACCGCTTCACTGGGAGTCATGTTCATTTTCCAGTTGCCGGCAATGATTTTTTTTCTGGCCATTTTGGTAAATCTCCTTTTATTTCATTCTATTTTGCTTTTGCAATACTTAACTCTTAAATACTTAACTCTTATTGATGGTATCGTTTATACCACTGTTAAGGGCTGTCTGATTATTTGTCGTCTGCTGCTGCTACGCCTGGAAGCACTTTACCCTCTAAGAACTCAAGGGAAGCACCGCCGCCTGTAGAGATATGGGACATCTTGTCAGCAAAGCCTAACTGATTTACTGCTGCTGCAGAGTCGCCGCCGCCGATGATGGTGGTAGCATCTGTTTCAGCCAGAGCCTTTGCAACTGCAATGGTACCCTTTGCAAGAACCGGATTTTCAAATACGCCCATAGGTCCGTTCCAAACAACTGTCTTTGCGGATTTTACTGCATCTGCATACAATTCTGCTGTCTTTGTGCCGATATCAAGGCCTTCCATGTCTGCAGGAATCTTGTCTGCATCCACAACCTGAACATCAATATTTGCATCGATAGGATTCGGGAAAGAAGCTGCAATAGTGGTATCTACCGGAAGCAGTAACTTCTTGCCAAGCTTTTCAGCCTTTTCCATCATTTCTTTACAATAGTCAAGCTTCTCATTATCTACTAAGGAGTTTCCTACTTCATAGCCTTTTGCCTTTAAGAAGGTAAATGCCATACCGCCGCCAATGATCAGGGTATCACATTTTTCCAGTAAGTTGTTGATAACATTTAATTTGTCAGCAACTTTAGCGCCGCCAAGGATTGCAACGAAAGGTCTTACCGGATTTTCTACTGCATTTCCAAGGAAATCGATTTCCTTCTGCATTAAATATCCAACTGCACATTCTCCGCCTTTTGCACGTACCACTTCGGTTACGCCGGCAACAGAGGCATGTGCTCTATGGGAAGAACCAAAGGCATCACATACATAAGCATCGCAGAGGTCTGCTAATTCTTTGGAGAAAGCCTCTCCATTTTTGGTTTCTTCTGCACCACGGAAACGTGTATTCTGAAGCAGTACCACATCTCCTTCTTTCATAGCTGCAACGGCTGCAGTTGCTGCTTCTCCGGTTACGTTGTCATCTGCTACGAAATTTACTTCTTTTCCTAATTTTTCGGAAAGTCTCTTGGCAACAGGCGCTAAAGACTCGCCTTCATTAGGGCCGTTTTTCACTTTGCCAAGATGGGAGCAAAGGATTACCTTGCCGCCGTCTTTGAGTAATTTTTCGATGGTAGGAAGGGCTGCTTTGATACGTGTTTCATCTGTAATCTGTCCATCCTTTAATGGTACATTGAAATCACATCTTACAAGCACGCGTTTTCCGCTTACGTTGATATCATCAACTGATTTTTTGTTTAATGACATTTTGTCTGCCTCCTGACTTTTCCCTAATCTCATATGAGGGAATTTTTTATTTATTTTGCTTTTCTTCATTGCCTTAAATCGGCTGACCAGGCTAAAATCCGGTCTATAAAAAACAAAGGGCCCGGTCCATAAGACCGGACCCTGATAGGTCTTCTTATGCAACAGCCTGCTGGCTGTTGTCACCAACTGTCATGATACTTATGCTAATTCAGCAAAGTATTTGATTGTACGAACCATCTGGCTTACATAAGAGTTCTCATTGTCATACCAGGATACAACCTGTACTAAGTTGTCTTCGCCAACCATTGTCTGAGTTGCATCAAATAAAGAACCATATGTCATACCAACGATATCGCTGGATACGATTTCATCTTCATTGTAACCATAGGATTCTGTAGCTGCTGCTTTCATAGCTGCATTGATTTCTTCTTTTGTTACGGATTTTTCAACAGTTGCAACTAAGATAGTTGTGGAACCTGTTGGGGTAGGTACACGCTGAGCGGAACCGATTAATTTACCGTTTAATTCAGGAATAACTAAACCGATAGCTTTTGCAGCACCTGTTGAGTTTGGAACGATATTTACAGCGCCTGCACGGCTTCTTCTTAAATCGCCTTTTCTCTGTGGTCCGTCAAGGATCATCTGATCGCCTGTGTAAGCATGGATTGTGCTCATGATACCAGACTTGATGCCTGCTAACTCATGAAGAGCCTTAGCCATAGGTGCTAAGCAGTTTGTTGTACAGGAAGCTGCAGAAATAACAGTATCTTCCTTTGTTAATGTTGTATGGTTTACATTGTAAACGATTGTAGGAAGGTCATTTCCTGCTGGAGCAGAAATAACAACTTTCTTAGCGCCTGCTTTGATGTGAGCAGATGCTTTTTCTTTGGATGTATAGAAGCCTGTACATTCTAATACAACGTCTACATCTAAATCTCCCCAAGGAAGCTCTTCAGCGTTTGCCTTTGCGTAGATTTTGATTTCTTTTCCGTCAACTGTGATGGAATCTTCACCAGCTGTTACTTTATCAGCTAATGCATATTTACCCTGAGCTGAATCATATTTTAATAAATGTGCCAGCATCTTAGGGCTTGTCAAGTCATTGATTGCTACTACTTCGTATCCTTCTGCACCGAACATCTGTCTGAATGCAAGACGACCAATACGTCCAAAACCATTGATTGCTACTTTTACTGCCATTTTTTAGTTCCTCCTAAATAATGAATTTTTTTATATGATTCTGTCAATCCCGTTTTCAGATTGACAAAATTTTGTCAGCAGGATTATTTTACCTAATTTGTCCAGAAAGTTCAAGATGTAATTGAAAAATAATTGCTTTTTTTCTGCTTATCTTATAAACTGAAATGACAAAACAGGAAATGAGGCAGATTATGACAATAAAAGCAGACTATCATTTGCATTCTTCCTTTTCCGGCGATTCGGATACGCCTATGGAAGACATGATTTTAAAG
>CAMWWJ010000262.1 GCA_947177925.1 uncultured Lachnospiraceae bacterium | reverse complement strand
ATTGTATACAATGGTGAAATATACAATTACAAACAGCTTAGAAAGGAACTGTCCGAAGCGGGACACCATTTTTCCACCACCTCGGACACAGAGGTTATCTTAACCGGATTTTTGGAATATGGAGCGCCTTTCGTAAACCGTCTGAACGGAATTTTCGCTTTTGCCATTTACGATGAGCCTCATGAAACCTGTTATTTATTCCGGGACTTTTTCGGTGTGAAACCGCTGTTTTATACTCTTCATAATGGCACCTTACTTTTTGGCTCGGAGCTTAAATCTATTTTTGCCTTTCCTGGTGTCCGGGCTATTCTGGATAAAAACGGTTTCAATGAAATTTTTGGCCTTGGCCCTGCCCGTTCTGTAGGAAGCGGCATTTTTTTAGGAATGAAGGAGGTAAAGCCGGGCTGTTATCTTACAATCAATAAATACGGTCTGGAGGAAACTACTTATTTCCGCCTGGAAAGCAGGCCACACACAGACAGCTACGAAGAGACTCTTGAAAAAACCGGCTATCTGGTGGAAAATGCCATAAGAGGGCAACTGGTTTCTGACGTTCCTATCTGTACGTTTTTATCTGGCGGAATCGATTCCAGTCTTGTTTCCAGTGTAGCCGCAAAGGAATTAAAAAAACAAGGGAAAACCCTTCATACCTTTTCCTTTGATTTTAAAAATAACCATGATTATTTTAAGGCAAATGCTTTTCAGCCCTCGGAAGACCGGCCTTATGTAGATAAAATGGTAGAGTATTTAGGCTCCACCCATCATTATCTGGAATGCGACAGTGAAACCCAGGCAGATTTATTATCCGATTCCGTAACCGCCCATGACCTGCCCTGCATGGCAGATATCGACTCTTCCCTCCTTTACTTCTGCAGCCAGGTCTCAAAAAGCCATAAGGTAGTTCTTACCGGAGAATGTGCTGATGAAGTATTTGGCGGCTATCCATGGTTCCATAAGCCGGAATTTTTAGAAAGCAATACTTTTCCCTGGACTCCCTCTCTTGCCCCCAGACAGTCGCTTTTAAAAAGAGAGGTATTGGAAACGGTTCAAATGGACGATTATGTGCAGAATGCTTACTATAAATCCATTCGTGAGATCAATATTCTTCCAACTGATACCCAGACGGAAGCAAACAGGCGGCAGGTAGCCTATTTGAACATCCGTTATTTCATGCAGACTCTTTTGAACCGAATGGACAGAACAAGCATGCATTCCGGTCTGGAAGCAAGAGTTCCTTTGGCCGATAAAGATTTGGTTTCTTATGTATTTAATGTGCCATGGGAAATGAAGGCAAAGGATGGTCTTGTAAAAAATCTCCTGCGCCAGTCCAGTCATCACTTACTGCCGCAGGAGATCCTGTACCGCAAAAAAAGTCCTTATCCAAAAACCTACAATCCTGCCTATGAACAATTGCTGGCAGGTCGCCTGACCGCCGTTTTAGATGGAAACAGTCCTCTTCTCCACTTTTTGGATGAAGAAAGCGTCCGAACCTTCTTAAAAAATCCAAAGGACTATGGCTCTCCCTGGTACGGTCAGCTTATGGCAGGTCCCCAGATGATAGCCTATCTTTTGCAGATAGACTTCTGGCTGAAAAAATATCGGGTTGCAATCCGCTTATAGCGCTTAGCCAAAACTTGTTATTCATACCCTTGTATCACAGGCTGTATCTGCTTTCCCTGCAATGCAGCCTGTATGGTGTCTATTATCAACTCGGTATGGGCAATCATGGAAGCCGGTTTTTTCTCATAATTATCCTGTCCGAAAGGAACGAAATATATATTTTTCATGTTCATAAGCTGGCCTAAGTTCTTAAAATTCATACCAAGGGCATCATTTGTGGAAATGGAAATGACCAAAGGCTTTTCATTCCTAAGATGAGCCTTTGCAGCCATAAGCACCGGGGAATCCGTAATGCCGTTGCAAAGCTTTGCCATAGTATTTCCGGTACAGGGCGCTATTACAAGCACATCCAGATATCCTTTCGGACCAATTGGCTCCGCTTCACAAATAGAATAAATTCCTTTTTTTCCGGCAATATCCTCTATTTCCTTCACAAATTCCTCTGCTTTTCCAAATCTGCAGTCACAAGCGGCTGTCTGATTGGAAAAAATCGGCTGTATCTCCATTCCGGCCTCTTTTAATTCTTTTGCAGCTTTCTTTATTTTATCAAATGTACAAAAGGAACCTGTAATCGCCAATCCTACGGTCAGCTCTTTTAACTCTTTCATAATAACCTCCTGCTTTGATACCTTCTTTTATAACTTATAATTGTTGCAATACTGCTTCGGATAAAATAACGCCTGCTGTTTTTGGTGCATATTTTCCCGGAATTCCCAGATAAAGCCCTGCTTCTACGGACATTTCCTTACAAAACGCAAAGTCCACTCCTCCCGGTGCGGATGAAATGTCGATAATGATGGGATATTCTTCCTTTTCCTTTCCTTCTAACATATCTTTCAGAACACTTTTATCCATAACCATTGCCGGCACTGTATTGAAAATAAATTGATAATCCATCTTTTTTGCTTTTCTATAAGAAGCTTCCTCTTCTGATTCCTTTCCGAACATATCTCTTGTCTGGTAACCGTAAAATGCTCCTTTATTTCTGGCAGCTTCACTTCTGGCCATGATCGTAACCTCAGCTTCCAGGGCAGACAGCTTTTCCGCCAGAGCTTCTCCACATCTTCCAAAGCCTATTATCAGGCAGCGGCTTTTCTGTATCGTCATGTTACTCAGCTTCATAGCTTCTAAAATAGCTCCTTCTGCTGTAGGCACCGCATTTTTCAATGCAACCTGCTCAAGCTCCATGTAATCCACCCACTGAGCCTTTTTTTCCTGGCATACATTTTTCAGACTTTCCGGCAGCTTTCCTCCAAATATCATTTGTCCCTTTTTTATATGAGCTTCCAGCTCCTTTAAAAAGATGTTTTTTTCTTTGCATTTTACTTGCAAGTTATCTTGCAAAACTGGCACAGGCAGTAGTATGACATCACTGTCAACCATCCCCAAGCTCAGTGTTTCCGGGGTTTTTACGAAATCCTTTTCTTCCAGCCTTTCCATTCCATAACATACGATTTCGAATCCTTTTTTCCACAATTCCATAGCCAGATAATATTGTCTATTGTCCCCGCCTACGACAAATACCTTTTTCTCTTTCATAATATTCCTCCCTATATGTCAATATATGTCAGAAAAAAAAGAAGGTGTTTTCCATTTGGAAAATACCTTCTCCTTTTTCTAAATGATGTGTTTAGATTCAATTTAAATATCTTTCCGCCTCCGTTCGGGATAGATGATAACTTTCCATAATTGCCTGAAGAATGATATCTATGGATACTCCAAGGCTTCTCATACCATGAGCCATTTTCTTAATCGCCCTGTTTTCTCCAATCTTAATGCCTTCTTTTTTTCCTTCTCGTCTGCCCTCTCTTTTTCCTTCTAACCTCTCATCCTCAAAAGCTTTACACATATTATAACCTCCTTCCCTTTCAGAGCCATATTGCTCCTTATTTATCATCAGCTTACTTTCTCCTGATAAAATACTTAACATTTCAAGGGTATCCCCGCTCAGTCTTTGATAAGCTTTGTCCCTTTCAACAAGCTGCCTCAATGCCTTCCGGTCTGATTCATATTGCAGAAATTGAAAGCATTGCCGGATTTCTGTATGAAAGTAATCCACCTTATCATGTCTTGCTTCAAAAATAGTAATTTTATAATTATTGATATATTCCAATGCTTCTTTTGGTATAGATGACATCCGAAGCATACCAAACAAGTCCTTTGGACCGTCCCATGGCTGTTTTCCATAATATATAACAGCTGTTATAATCGGTGTCAGACAGTCATCCCTGCTAAATCCGGATATTTTCTCTGCCCCTTTCAAATCCTGAACCTGCCTATGCTTTTTTCTTATGCTGGTCAGCTGTTCATCGTATGCAATGGCATCATAAATCATATTTCGTATTGGCATGGCATAATGAATATCCGACTGATTTTCTATTCCTAATAACAGGTAATGCATTCCCTGGCAGCTTTTTTTCAGGATATCACGATACAGATATTTCCTGCTGCTCCTTCCATTTGTCCCCTCTCTTCCCATAACTCCCCGGATTTCCTGTTCCGTTAAATGCTCGGGCCGAATAATCTTTTTCCCTCGGAAAACATATCCATTAAAGAAATCTGCAAACCTTTCATTATCCTGAAAATATTCTGTTGTAATAATGTCCTTCCTCAACCATCTTCTCCTTTGCCCATTTCATGCTTTTATTGCATAAGCAAAGGAACGATTTATCATTTATGCCTTTTCTATATTATACATCCCAATAATTTGCTTTGCAATAAAAACGTTTATTTTTTTATATTATTTCGTCATATATGTATTCTATATTGCCCTTTTTCCACCTCTCTTTTTAATTTTTTCTCTTAGTTGAAATAACGGCGATATGCCAGACCTTTGATATTTGACTGTAGGAATAGAATACAGAAATTTTTTCGATTTGTCAATGAGATTTCGGTTTTGAGTTTCCCCATTTTTAAAATACTAATGCTCCGGCATCCGTTATTTTAAAG
>CAMWWJ010000261.1 GCA_947177925.1 uncultured Lachnospiraceae bacterium | reverse complement strand
CAGCAGGAGCAGCCATAGGAATGTCTTCTGGGCACGCTTTAGCTCTATGAAAACGCAGCGGTACTAATGCACCAAAGTACGGTGCATAAGTGCCGGCGTTTTCATCAAGGCCCGGAAGACATTCCTATGGCTGCTCCTGCTGGGTATTGGCAAAATGCACGGACAAGGAATTTAAGGGGGCTTAGCAGTGTGGCTTGTAAACTTGTAAAGTGGATGTAAAGTGGAATCAAAGATTTTTATCTGGTTGTTGGCCGTTGTGGGCTTTCCATTGGCATTGGGTGATTGCCATATTGGTAAAGACTGCTTTAAAGGAAGATTCTTCCGGGGAGCAGGCGTAAATGCCAAATTGGATTTTTCCAGCTCCTTTATGCATATGACAAATACGCATTTGATGAAAATCGATACCGTCTGTCGAGCATTCTACACAATAGTCGTCTTCTCTGCGGCTAAAGCGATACCACATGGATTTTACAGAGGCATCTATCACGGTTGTTGCCCAGTCTGAATATCCCTGATTGGTTACAACGCTGCCTAAATGCTGGTATTTTTCATTTTCGTATTCAACGGAAGCCTTTAACCAGTTTTCGCTGTCAAGGTACATGACAATGCCGCATTGGTCGAAGCGGCGATGACTTTCTGTAAACTCTGTTTTTACAACAAAGCTGAAATATTTTTCTTCTGTCTCCATTTGAAATACCGGGGCATTGTCATTTTGAAAATGATAGTAGGTCCTCTGCCATAAATCCGTATGGGGACTTGAAACAATTTCGATCTTGTTCCTATCAATATGGTATTCTTTTGGTTCTCTTGTCCACTTGAATTTTTTTATATCCATGCTATATCTCCTTTTCCACGTTTTTCATCATCAACAATCACAAAGCCCTCTCTCATTTCTGTTTTTTCTTTCTCCTCCTTATGAAGAACATGATATCCATTACAGCTGAATCTTTTCTACTCATTATAGCAGTTGCCATTGTCTTTAAGCAATATTCAAATTTCTTTATCGGGCTTTCTATATCATTGTAATCCAGCGGGGCGTGTGCTATAATTTCAGTGTCGTTGATATTGACAAAACGAAATTTGGAGGATTAAATTTTCAATGAAAATATCAGTATATGAGAGTTTTCCGGACTGTGCAAAAGAGATTAGAAAAGCGGTATTTATGGATGAGCAGGGATTTCAGGATGAATTTGACGAAATCGATAATACAGCCGCACATATTGTATTGTTTGATGAAGATGAAGTACCTGTTGCAACTTGCCGCGTATTCTGGAATGCAATCATGAACGCATATACTCTTGGAAGACTTGCTGTTATAAAAAAAAGCCGTGGCAAAAATATTGGATCTGCCATAGTGAAGGAAGCGGAAGGATATGTGCAGAAAAAAGGCGGAAAAGACATCGTACTGCATGCACAATGCCGAGCCGCCGGTTTTTATGAAAAATTAGGATTTATAGAATTTGGAAACATAGAAAATGAGGAGGGCTGCCCTCATATTTGGATGAAAAAAACTATTTAAAATAGTTATTTGAGGCTGTAATAAATCCGGTATAATCCATAACCTATCTCCGTTTTCATGTTCCTGTCCCAGAAGGCCAGTGTGTGAAGAAATCCCCTATACCCTCCATAAGCTTTGTGAAATACCATATTACCAGCCATATAATCAAAGCCCATGTGTAATTAGTCGGCATCAGGAAAATACATAGCAGTTTTTCTTTTATACTTTTTCCCCACTTTATGGATAACACAATATCCACCACAATGGAAAGGAGAAGTACAAGAAAAAAACCATATATCATAATCTCCGAAAAGATACCGGGCAGCATACCCGGTATCTTTGCTAATAGCATTCCAAGCGCTATCCAGCCAATTTGCATTCCCAGTGTAATAAGCAATATTTTTAGATAATTCTTCATATTTTTAACTTTCCAACGTCCTGATACATTTTCCAGGCAGTCCTTTCATGGTTTCAATTCATCCTTTAAGTACCAATTATTCAACGCAATATTAAACTCCTCCTCAAGTAGATGTGGGCATTACTGCCCACACCCCTCATTAGAACCGTACATGCACTATTTATGCATACGGCTCAACCCTACATCTCAATTTAAGAGCAAGCTATAACTGGCTCTCCTGTCCATGCCCCACTCTCTCCTATCCATATAAGGTGTGCCCCTTCCCTCCACCATGATTAGTGGCTTCTTTGGTACTATGAGCACTCGGACTTCCTGTTACCCATTTGATTTCCTCTTTCATTCCTTCAATTGTACGTCATACCTCTTAACGAGGAGATAACAGGACCTCAGCTGTTCCGATAACATACTTATCATCAACCTCGCCAAGCTCTCAGACTGGGGGATGCCGTTACATCCTCACCAAACCGGCTATAACAGTATTGTCTGCTGTAATCATAAACACATCGACCGTTTCCAACCTCATAATAATTTCCCAGCTCAATCACTTCACTTTCGTTTCGGCTCTGTTGCTCCCTGTCCTACGCTTAAACCTAACGTTACCGCTTCGATTCCAAGGACTCGGTACAGGCGGCTGGTTAGACCTTACCTGATAGGATTTTCCTACTGTATTGTTATCAGCTTACCAAAGCTTTGCAGAATTACTTCCACTCGCTAGGGGAAATCAGCTATGCTGATTTCGCAGCTCGCACCATAATTCTATTATAACACAGACCGCTTTTTCGATTATTATAGCAGTTCTTAAGTTTTTCAGCAATGGTTGGACAAAGTGCTGTAAATTGACATATCCCATTTTTTACACTATAATCTATATTACACCTGTAAGATTTAAGGAGGAATGCAAAATTGAAGGCTTTACCACAGATTTCAGAAGCAGAATTTGAAGTAATGAAGGTCATATGGAAGTATGCACCAATCAGCACTAACGAAATAACAGAAAAATTAACCAAAACTACCACATGGAGCCCCAAGACGATACAGACTTTGATAAAACGTCTTGTGACAAAAGGGGCGCTTTCTTATGAAAAGCAAAGCCGGGTATTTGTTTACACTCCCCTGATAGAAGAAAAGGAATACATCGGACGGGAAAGCCATTCTTTTCTTGAGCGTTATTATGACGGCAAGATTACTGCAATGCTTTCTGCCTATATAGAAAATGATAAACTATCCGAATCGGAAATAAACACCCTGCGCTCACTTCTTACCAAGGGAACCAGCAACGGGAGGGATTAGTATGGCAGATTTTGGAATACGTTTTTTCCTATGTAACATTTTCATTTGTGGCATAATCAGTATTCTCCTCATAACCAAACAGGTATTTGGAAATTACCTATCCAGCCGGATGCAGTTCCATTTATGGTATTTGCTGTTTGGGCTTCTGGCTGTTCCATTTATCCCCTTTCGTCCGGTTGGGTTCTCACAGTTCTTCTTATGGCTTTACAGACTGAAAAGCATTTCCTCTCCAAACATAGAAACTATTGGGAAAAAAGCCGGAAACACAAGCACATCCGGCATCACAAAGCCAATAAATGACTTTGCACTTTCTGTCAGCAGCAGGACGCCGTCCATTATTGGACTTATCCTGTTTTGGATATGGCTGATTGGCATCTTCGCAATGCTTTTATTCATGATAAAATCAATAGCCCGCTTAAACATTTTGAAAAGATCTGCACTTCCTTTGCAAAACAAGGATGCCCGCATATTATACAATAACTGTTTAAGCGAGATGAAGATAAAAAGAAACATTCCTATTTACAGCACCGCCTTTTTGAAATCTCCCATCATCGTAGGATTGTTCAGACCTTGTATTTATCTGCCAATCCACCTGATATCAGATTTCCATTCTAAGGATATGCGGTATATGCTGTTACATGAATTACAGCATTACAAATACAAAGATGCCTTTGCAAGCTATCTTATGAGCCTTTTCGGTATACTATATTGGTTTAATCCTTTGGTATGGCATGCGCTGAAAGAAATGCGGGATGACAGGGAAATTGCCTGTGATACTTCTGTCCTGAAACTTCTTCAGGAAAGCGACTATGAAGATTATGGAAATACATTGATCAACTTTGCAGAAAAAATTTCACTTACGCCATTCCCTTTTGCTGCCGGAATTAGCGGAAGCATGAAGCAGATGCAAAAAAGGATTATCAATATTTCCTCTTATAAAAAGCCTTCCGTTCTTGAAAAATTAAAAGGGGTTACCGCTTTTGGTGTCATTGCGGTCATTCTTTTTGGGCTTACCCCGATGCTGTCCATTTATGCGGCAGATCAAAATTATTATAAATGGAACATATCCTCCGAAAAAATTGACCTGATTGACTTATCTGCATATTTCGATAAATACGAGGGAAGTTTCGTCTTATATGACCTAAAGAACGACAGATGGTGCATTTATGATATGGACCATGCCGCTTTAAGGACATCTCCAAACTCTACCTACAAGATATATGATGCACTGTTTGGATTGGAAGAAGGTATTATCACATCCAGTGATTCTTTCATTGCATGGAACGGGGAAGACTACCCATTTGAAGCATGGAATACTGATCAGGACTTGTATTCTGCCATGCAGTCCTCTGTCAACTGGTATTTTCAGAAAATAGACGAACAGCTT
>CAMWWJ010000260.1 GCA_947177925.1 uncultured Lachnospiraceae bacterium | reverse complement strand
GCGCAATTGAGATGCAAACACGGAAAATGCCCATGGCAGCTCTTGCGGTTGCAGCACACCATGCAGGCATTCCTAACGTAAAGGACAATGAAGACAGTTGTCTGATTAGACGATTAAAGGGAGCAGAGCGCCTTGAGGACTATAGTAGCTATTTAAATGAAATCTCTCTGAAAGCGGTAAACGAACCGCAAATGAATAATTTTTCTAAATCATTTTTGATTCGTATGCTGTATTCTGCATTAGTGGATGCGGATTTTATTCAGACGGAAAAATTTATGCTGGATGGCAATGTGGAAAGGGGCGGATATGATTCCATTGATTGTCTATATGAACGACTAATCAGGTATATTGCTCCATGGATGGCTGAAAATAGTAAAAAAGAAGAAATAAATATAATGCGTACTAATATTTTGAAAGGGTGTCTGGAGAAGGGAACAGGAGAAAGGGGCCTGTATTCTTTAACAGTGCCAACAGGTGGTGGTAAAACAATATCATCCTTGGCATTTGCCCTGACCCATGCAAAAGAAAAGGGACTGGATCGAATTATTTATGTGATACCGTATAGCAGTATAATTGAACAAAATGCAGAAGTATTTCGGGAAATTCTTGGAGAAAAAAATATAGTAGAACATCATGCAAATTCCTTATGTGAAAAGAAAGAAGAAGATGAATTTTTTGCACGTCATAAGTTATCAATAGAAAACTGGGATGCACCTGTGATTGTAACAACAAACGTACAATTTTTTGATTCCTTATTTGCAAACAGAGTGTCAAAGTGCAGAAAATTACATAATATTGCCAATAGTGTCATTATCTTTGATGAAGCGCAAATGCTGCCCTTGAATTATTTAAAGCCATGTGTAAAGGCAATACAGGAACTGGTAACGAATTATCATGCAACTGCAGTTTTGTGTACTGCTACGCAACCTGCATTGAATAAGTGGTTTGCGCCATTGGAAATTGATGAAATATGTGAAGAACATGCTCAATATTTTGCATTGTTAAAAAGAAATCGAATCAGTACAATGGGAACCTATACAAAGGAACAGTTAATTGAAAAAATAAATGAGGAAAGAAAAATTCTTACTATTGTAAATAAGAAGAAAACTGCTCAGGAAATATTTCAAGGCTTGCCGAAAGAGGGAAGTTATCATTTGTCTACAAATATGACTCCATTTCACAGGAAAAAGGTAATAAGGGAAATAAAAGAAAAACTAAATAATAACAATGGAAGGAAGGGGGGAGCAGTAAGAGTAGTATCCACATCTTTAATTGAAGCCGGAGTAGATATTGATTTCCCGACTGTATTTCGTGAAAAAGCAGGAATTGATTCTATTGTGCAGGCAGCAGGAAGGTGTAATCGGGAAGGAAAGAGGAAAACGGAAGACAGTCAGGTAAGAGTATTTGACCTGCAGGGAGAAAACTTACGGCTAATAGAAAAAAACATTGAAATGACAAATGAGACCGTAGCTAAGTTTAACAGTTTTGATACGTTAGAAGCAATACAATACTATTTTCAAGCGTTACAAGGACTTGATGAAGAAACATTGGATCGGTTTCATATTATTCAGGCATTTGAAAGCGGAATGGAAGGAATTAAAATGCCGTTTAAAAAAGTGAGCGAAATATTCCACTTGATAGAGAATCATACCAAAATGTTAATTATTCCGATTGAAGAGGAAGCGAAACGGTTGACAGAGGAATTGGAAAGAGCTGTAACAGAAGGATATGGGTTTAAAAACATATTAAGGAAATTAGGAATGTACTCTGTTAATTTGTATGAATATGATTATGAAAGGCTTATAAATGATGGTCACATATATGAAGTAGTGGAAGGAGTTGCAGTATTGCAGAGCATTATGCTTTATCAGGAAGATATGGGGCTGATATGTAATGATGATTTGCTTTTAATGGTATAGAAAAATGGTTATAGTACAAATGGCTATGAAGAACCATTTGTACTACGGATTTTAAAAATATTTCAATCCACAACAACCCTTAAAGTGCTTGTAAAGGGTTATTGACAAGTGGATTATATCATAAGGAAAAGTAATAGAAAAGAAGTAAAAAATATATTTGTTACGTATTTTTAAAATGAACATTGACAAAAGAGAAATAAAGTATTACTATAATTACAGAAAGGAGAGATGGGAATGGCAATTAAAGTTGAAGTATGGGGGGACTATGCTGCATTTAATCGCCCGGAATTAAAGATAGAACGTGTATCTTATGAGGTAATGACACCATCAGCGGCCAGAGGCATTCTTGAAGCAGTGTACTGGCACCCAGGTCTTAGTTGGACCATAGATAAGATTTATGTCTGCAATCCTATAAAAATGACCAATATCAGAAGAAACGAAGTGAAGTCAAAAGTGAATGCTAAATCAGCCAAAAGTGTTATGCAAGGAAACAAAAAGGAGCTGTATCTTTGTTCTACAGATGATATACAGCAAAGGGCAGCATTGGTTTTGCAGGATGTTCGCTATGTAATTGAGGCTCACTTTGAAATGACCAGCAAGGCAAATGAAACGGATAATCCGGGAAAGTTTCAGGATATCATGAAACGCAGGCTAAAAAGGGGGCAATGCTTCCATACTCCTTATCTGGGAGTAAGAGAATTCCCACTAAGATTTGCCTTATATGAAGAAAAAGAAGTAAAAACCGCATTAACAGGTGAAAAAGACTTAGGATATATGTTATATGATTTAGATTATCAGAAAGAAAGTATTGAACCTATGTTTTTTCATGCAATACTAAAAGACGGGGTATTGGACCTTACGGATTGTGAGGTGTTGAGATGATTTTACAGGCACTGGCAGAATGTTATGAACAATTGGCAAGAGAAAATAAGGTTGGCAGAGACGGGTGGAGCACTGCAAAAGTATCCTATGCAATTACCATTGATGGAGAAGGAAACTTAAAGGGGATTCAATCTCTTATGGTTCAGGAGACAAGGGGAAAAAAGCAGGTTTTGGTTTCTGTCAGCAGGGAAGTTCCGTTGCAAAAAGGAAGATCCAGTAAGATTTCGCCCAATTTTATGTGTGATAATGCAAAGTATTTGCTGGGGGCATGGGTGGAGTCCGGAACAGAAGATGAAACGGAGAAGAACAGGAGGAAAGCACAGGAATATTTTCAAGCAGCTTCTGAATATCATCAGAAATTGCTTGAAACCGTAGATTCCAAAGAAGCAAAAAGCATATGTCTTTTCTTTCAAAAATGGGATTTTGAGCAATACAGAGATAAAATAGGTATTTCCATAGAAGATTTATTAGCGGCTGCAAATCTGGTATTTCGTTCTTATGAAACTACAGATGAGTTGCAGAAAAATGAAAGAATCATGGAAGCCTGGAATCGATATTGTCAAGAGAATCAGGAAGGAGAGAAAAAAAGATGTCTTGTGACTGGACAAGTTGCTCCGGTTGCGCGGCTACATCCATTGATAAAAGGTGTACGGGGTGCACAATCCAGTGGGGCGGCATTAGTATCTTTTAATGCGCCGGCATTTGAATCTTATGGAAAAAGCCAGGGAGCCAATGCACCGGTTTCAGAATATGCGGCGGCTGCTTATGGAAAGGCCCTTAATTATCTCCTTGAGAAGAAAGAATTTCACCAGAGTATTGGGGATACGACAATGGTATATTGGGCAGACACAGGGGAGGAGGAATATTCGGATTTCTTTTTGGAACTGTTGGGAGAAGCTGAAGAATCAGATGAAGATAAGCTCATAGATGTTATGCAGTCAATCGCTAAGGGTAATCCGTGCAGATATAAGGAGAGCGATATGAATCCCGATACGAAATTTTACATATTGGGGCTTTCGCCAAATGCAGCAAGGCTGTCTGTACGTTTCTTCTATGCTGGAACTTTTGGAAACATGATAAAAAATATAGAATCTCATTATAAAAGGCTTGAAATTCAAATGCCGGCTTTTTTAAAGAAAAAATATCCGTCAGCAAGAAGTATATTATTTGAAACAGTAAATAAAAAATCTTCAAAAAAGGAAATACAGCCGATATTGACTGGGGGCTTTATGAATGCCATATTGAGCGATACATTATATCCCAAGGCTATATTTACAAATATAATGATGCGGATTCGTGCAGATAAAGAAATCAATAGAAATCGTGCGGCAATGATAAAAGCATATATAATGAAAAACATACCACAAATGAAGGAGGCAGTAAATTTTATGGGATTAAATGAGCATTCAGAAAATGTGCCCTATAATTTAGGGAGGTTGTTTGAAACTTTGGAAGAAATTCAAAGTGAAGCATACGACAAAAAAGATTTAAACACTACTATTAAAGATAAATATTTTAATTCTGCATGTGCAACGCCTGCCGTTGTATTTCCAATATTACTTAAATTATCCAACAGCCATATGCGTGTTTTAAAAAGGGAGAAAACAGGAAAGTATGTTTTTTTGAGTGAGCGGATGGCAAAGCTTTTGGGGAGCTTTCAGGAGGAGTTTCCAAAGCAATTATCTTTAGAAGAACAAGGCACATTTATTGTAGGCTACTATCATCAATTACAGAAAAAATTTGAAAAGAAAAATGTAGAGAACAAGGAGGAAAAGTAAATGGGAGAAGCAATCAAGAACAGATATGATTTTGTGGTTTTATTTGAGGTGGAAAATGGGAATCCAAATGG
>CAMWWJ010000259.1 GCA_947177925.1 uncultured Lachnospiraceae bacterium | reverse complement strand
CATCTAAAACAGACTGGCGCTGGGTGACGGAAATTCTTTGATTATTCACCACATGTACTTTTCCGGCAAATTCCTCTTCCTCCGAAAGCATGATGGCAGTCTGGCAGGAGCCGCTTAAGCCGCTGGACATGGGAATATGAACCACCTCTTCGTATTCCTTTAATAAGCTCCGCCACAAATCCATAACGGAATCAGGCGAAGGCTGGGACGTGGAAATCTCTGCACCAGACTCCAGTCTTTCATAAAATCCTTCCTGAGTCAGAGAGATATCTTCAAAAAAAGTCTCGTCATTAATCATAAAGGGCATGGGAAGGACCGTAATGCCCATTTCCTCTCCCTGCTTTTGTGTAATGCCGCTGTTGCTGTCGGTCATAATCGCTATTTTTTTCATAGTTTCCTCCCTGTGTCATAAAATACCTTTTATATTGTTTTTCCATGTTCTTTTTCCATCTGCATAAGCAGACGTTTTTTTAAAAGCACATGGCTTTCCTTTTCTAATGCCCGGTCTTCTCTTAAAAGCCTGTTTACATCCTCCGATGCGCCTGTAAGCATTTGAGAATCCGCATAAATATCTGCAATCCGAAAAGAAAAGGAACCGCTTTGCAAAATTCCGAGCAGGTCTCCGGGACCCCTCAGCCTGAGATCCTCATTGGCTATGAAAAAGCCGTCATTGGAATGATTTAGTATATCAAGTCGTTCTCTGGAATGTTTATTTTCCTTTGTATCAATAAAAATGCAGTAAGATTGATGGCTTCCTCTTCCTACCCGTCCTCGTAATTGATGAAGTGCCGCAAGACCGAAGCGGTCAGCATTTTCCACCATCATAACGGCGGCATTTGGAACGTTGATTCCTACTTCGATTACCGTAGTGGACACTAACACCTGTATATTGCCCTTGGAAAACTCCTCCATAATCTGATTCTTTTTAGAAGGCGGCATTTTCCCATGAAGGTATTCGATTTGAATGGAGGCATCCAATTCTTTTTTTAAATCCTTTGCATAATCCACCACATTTTCCAGTTCATCCATCACACCGCTTTCCACCATGGGGCAGATAATATAAGCCTGCCTGCCTTCCTTTACCTGGGCTTCTATAAATTCATATGCCTTTTTCCGAAAATTGGTGCCCACAACGCAGTTCTTAATGGGAAGCCGGTTTTTCGGCAGCTCCGGTATGGTGGAAACCGCCAGTTCTCCATACAGGATAATGGCAAGGGAACGGGGGATAGGCGTTGCAGACATAACCAGTGTATGCACGTCCCCGCCTTTTTTCGTCAACTTTTCTCTTTGAGCCACGCCGAACCTATGCTGCTCATCGGTTACTACAAGAGCCAACTCTTGAAATTCCACATTATCCTCTAATAAAGCATGAGTACCAATCACAAGGTTATAGCTGCCATCCCGAATCTTTTCCTTTGCTTCTCGTTTCCCCTTTGCGGTAAGGGAGCCTACCAAAAGAACCGGACAAAAAGGCAGCCCATATTCTTTTGTCATCTGGCTTACTGTTTCATAATGCTGCACCGCCAAAACTTCCGTAGGTGCCATGAGAGCTCCCTGATATCCGTTGGAAATGCACAATAAAAGACTTAACAAAGCAATAATCGTTTTACCAGAGCCCACATCTCCCTGCAGGAGCCGGTTTAAAGTACCTCCACCACATAAATCCTCTTCTATTTCTTTCCATGCCTTTTTCTGGGAATCCGTAAGGCGGTAAGGAAGGGCTTCCATCAGTCTCTCTGTATGGGCTGTAGGAATCATGGCATGGCTGTTTTCCTTTGCCTGCAAATCCTCCTTTAAATACTTGATGGATAAAATAAAAAAGAAGAATTCTTCATAGGCAAGCCGTTTTCTTGCCAAAACCATCTCTTCCCGGCTATCCGGATTATGAATTGCCTTAAGAGCCTCTATATAGGAGGGAAATCCGTATTTCTCAATCAATTCATAGGGAAGGTGCTCCGGAATATTCTCCAATACTTCCAATGCCTTTTTGATATATTTCTTCAACGTATCGTTGGAAAGACCTTTTGTCTTTGCATATACAGGCTGCAGGCTGTCCACAAGTTCTGCATATTCTTCCGGTTTAAACAGCTTTGGCTGTTCCATAAGACACTGGACGCCTTTTTTATGGACATTGCCTGAAAATACATATATGCTGCCGGGCTTTAAGGTCTTTTTTAAATAAGGCATATTAAAATAAGTGATTTTCACACTGCCCGTTTCATCTCCTGCCTGAACGGATAAAACGGACTTTCCGTTTCGGCGCAGCAGGGAAGGCTCCTTTGTGATCCGTCCAAGAAATGCAGCTCTTCCACTATCCGGAAGCTGGCAGACCTTACATGCGTCCTGATAAGTTTCAAAATCCCTTGGGAAATGATGAACAAGCTCTCCTAATGTTTCAATGTTCAATTTTTGAAAAAGAAGGGCATTTTTTTCACCAATGCCCTTCAATTCTGTAATCTTACAGGAAAAATTCATAATAACTTCCCATTCTGTTTCTATTCTGCTGAAATCACATAATAGTAAATCGGCTGACCGCCAAATTGAAGCTCCACATCACATTCCGAATAAAGCTTCTCGATTTCGGCTCCTACCTTTCCAGCCTCTTCTTCTGTTACGTCCTGTCCATAGTATATGCTGATCAGTTCTACCTCATCATCACCAATCATTTCCTCCACCATCTCTATGGTAGTTTCCGCAATATCCTTGCCAACGGCTAAAATGCCATGGTCTCCAATACCCATAATATCGTTTTGACGAATGGTCTTTTCATCAATCACAGTGTCTCTTACTGCATAAGTGACCTGACCCGTCTTTACATTGCTGATTTCGGAAATCATATTCTGTTCATTTTCCTCCGGGGATAGATCCGGCACATAATTGATAATGGCTGTAATCCCCTGCGGAATGTTCTTGGTAGGAATGACGATGACCTTTTTATCCTCCACCAGCGACTGGGCCTGGTTGGCTGCTAAAATAATGTTCTTATTGTTGGGGAAAATAAATACATTCTTTGCATTTACCTGCTCTATGGCACTTAAAATATCCTCTGTGCTGGGATTCATGGTCTGACCGCCTTCAATGATCACATCCACCCCAAGGTCCGTTAAAATTTCATTTAAGCCTTCTCCGATGGAAACCGAAATGAATCCGGTATCCTTTGGCGGCTCTTCCTTGACCGTTGCCTGCTTCTTTTCCTCTTCCTTAAAAAGCTTTTCCTGATGCTCTAAGCGCATGTTGTCAATTTTCATATTGGAAAGGGCGCCGTATTTTAATGCCCGCTGAATAGCAAGTCCCGGATCGTTCGTATGCACATGTACCTTTACGATATCATCATCTGCCACCACTACGATGGAATCTCCAATAGACTCCAAAAATGCCTTAAAATCCATTTCATGCTTAATATTAAAGGTTTTGGAAAGCATAATGATGAACTCGGTGCAATAGCCGTATTTAATGTGGGCTGTATCTGCTGCAAGGCTGTCTACATTTACCGTCTTGCTTGTTGCCTCCACCTCAAAGGACAAATCAATTTCTTCCCCTCTGTATGCCATCAGGCAGCCCTTTAATACTTCAATCAGTCCCTGTCCGCCGGAATCCACCACGCCAGCCTGCTTTAATACCGGAAGCATTTCAGGTGTTTTGGCAAGGACCTCTTCTCCGTAAGTAATGACCGCTTCCAGAAAGCCGTCTAAATCCTCTGTATCTTCCAACTCTTTTGCTTTTTGGGAAATCCCTTTTGCTACGGTGAGAATGGTTCCCTCTTTTGGCTTCATAACTGCCTTATATGCGCTTTCCACAGCCTTTTCCATAGCTTTTGCAAGTGTTTTTATGTCAAGCACTTCCTGCTCTCCAATCACCTTGCTGAAGCCTCTGAAAAGCTGTGATAAAATAACGCCGGAATTTCCTCTTGCACCACGTAAGGAACCGGAGGAAATTGCCTTTGCAAGCTGTTTTAAATCGGGAGTATCGCCTAATGCTGCCACTTCCTTTGCAGCAGACATGATAGTCAGCGTCATATTCGTTCCGGTATCCCCGTCCGGAACAGGAAACACGTTCAATTCATTGATATATTCTTTTTTTACTTCTAGATTTTTTGCACCGGCTAAGAACATATGGGAAAGTGTCTTAGCATCGATTGTATTCACCGCCACTGCTATATCCTCCTTAATCGATCACTCGAACACCTTCAACAAAGATGTTTACTTTTTCTACCTGAAGACCTGTAAATTCTTCAACCTTGTATGTTACATTGCTTATCAGATTGTCTGAAACTGTCAGAATATTAACGCCATAGGCAACAATCAAATGAAAATCAATTGCCAGCTTGGAATTATTTACATTCACAGAAATCCCCGTTGCCAGGCTGTCCATTTTCAATAATTTTACAAGCCCGTCCTTTACATTTACACTTGCCATACCAACAATTCCGAAGCACTCCACCGCCACGCTGCCAGCGTAATTGGCAATCACTTCCCGATCTATCTCTATATTGCCAAGATGTGTATTCATCATACTTTTCATAGGTCTGACCTCCCTTAAAATTCATACTTACTAATGATTATAACCGATTTTAATAAAAAATGGAACAAAGTTTAAAAAAAACTGGAAAAAAGAGGGGGAGGGGGATTTCGATGGAGGACGTAGGGGCAGGCAGAGCATGTTGAAGTCTTCGGGGCACGCTCTCGCTCTGCAAAGACGCAGCGGTACTAACGCACCAAAGGACGGTGCGTAAGGACCGGCG
>CAMWWJ010000258.1 GCA_947177925.1 uncultured Lachnospiraceae bacterium | reverse complement strand
AAATGACCGCCAAAAAATAAAATAAAATTTACACACTTTACTTGACAAACTCTTGGGGCGACTGATATTTCTAATCAATCCCCCTCTTCTCTTTCATTCCCGGTTCTTCTCACCCTGTATAAACACCCTTGCCTCCTCTGCCGTCAGCTCATACAACTCCATCAGCTCTTCTTCATGTTCTTTGATAAAATCAATCTCCTTCTGCCGTCCCGCCTTCTCCAGCCTTGCCGCCAGTTCAGACAGCTTTTTACCTCCAATGCTTAGGGACGTGGACTTTAAGGCATGGACATATACCGTATAATTTTCCAAGTCCTCTTCCAAAAAGCTTTTCTGAATATTCTGCTTCTTTTCTTCTTTCATATCACAGAACATGGAAAGAAACTCCCGATACATTTCTTCATTTCCCGCGCTGTACTGCATTCCAAGGGAAGTGTCCAGATATTCATTTAACGGCTCTTTCTCTTTTTTTGTTTCCCTGGAAATTTCTTTGTCCTGTTTATCCTCTTGCTTCTGCTTCTCTTCCTGCCTCTCTCCAAGAAGCTCCTTTGGAATGTAATTTTTCAGCATATTCTCCAGTTCCATTCCGTCAATAGGCTTGCTTAAGTAACTGTCAAAGCCTTCCTTTAAATAAGTATCACGGGCACCTAAAATAGCATTTGCCGTCAATGCAATCACCGGCGTTTCCCTGCACAGGTTTTCTTCCATTGCTTTCGCCCGGCGCAATGTTTCAATTCCGTCCATTTCCGGCATCATATGGTCTAACAATATGACATGGAACTTCTCTTTTGCTATAAGCTCAAGGCATTCCCTGCCGCTTTTGCATTCGGTTATCTGCACTTCTGTCTTTTTCAGCAGGCTCCTTACCACGAACAGATTCATTTCATTATCATCCACTACAAGAATTTTGGCTTCCGGAGCCACAAAGCTTTCATGATATTTCTGCTGCCTCTGCATATAGACTCTGTATTTTTCCTTAAAATCACCGATACACTCACTGTCCGTAATTTTCTGGGGCAGACAAACCGTAAAGGTAGAACCTTCTCCATATGTACTGTCTACCGTAAGGCTTCCCTGCATTCGTTCCACCAGGCGGCTTGTAATTGCAAGCCCCAGCCCGGTTCCTTCTATGCCCTGATTTACCGCCATATCCAATCTCTGGAAATCTATAAACAGCTTCTGCTTATCTTCCTCCCGTATTCCAATGCCGGTATCCTTCACCATCATCTTTAAAAGCAGACTTCCGTCCTCCTGTTTTTCTCCCCGGACTATCAGGGATACGCTTCCCTTTTTCGTATATTTCACTCCATTGGTTAAAATATTAACCATAATCTGGCGAATTCTTGTTTCTGCTCCATACAATCCATTGGGCAGTTCCTTATCCACCTCCACATGAAATTCCAATCCTTTTTGTTCCGCCCGTACCTGTATCATATTGACCACATCATTTAAAAGCGACGTAAGATGATAGGATTCCTCCACAATCTCCATCTTTCCCGATTCAATTTTGGAAAAATCAAGAATATCGTTAATCAGCGCTAACAGGTTCCGACTGGCGCTCTGGATATTCTGGGCATATTCTTTGATATTTTCATCCTGACTTTCTCTTAGCACCATTTCATTCATTCCCATTACCGCATTGATGGGCGTCCGGATTTCATGAGACATATTTGCCAGAAATTCACTTTTGGACCGGTTCGCCTTTTCCGCTGCCGCCTTTGCTTTCCGAAGCTCATCACTTTCCTTTGCCTTTTCCTCTGCTCCAAACAGATAAACAGTGCCGATGGCAAAAAGCAGTAACAGCAGGCCAAACACCCACAATACCAAAGTACTGATATCCCACATTCCTTCCGCCACTACAGCCTCCGGCACGATTCCCACAAGATACAGATCTTTAGAATTCATCTCTGCCACAAACAGAAAATTCTTTCCGCTCTCATCTTTATAATCAGCCGCAGCAGCTGTTGATACATTCATTTTTTCCCGGATATGTGAAACTACTTCTTCCATTTCCGGATCTTCAAAGGAAACGGAACCCGCCTCCTTTGCAAAGGGAACCACGATTTGTCCGTCCTCACTTGCTAACAGCGTCATGCCTGCCCCGCCATAACAGGTAATTCCAAACTCCTCCACCAGAAGGCTTTTATCATACAACTTATACAGCACATATTTTACATTGTTTCCACTATAAATCGGTATGGTAAAAAGCAATCCGGCTTCTTCGCTATAGGAGACCGCCTCTTTCCCACGAAAGGATTCCACGATTCCAGAACACTTTGTAAAGTCCAATGCCTTTCCATAAACGGCATTTCCATCTAACTCAAGCAAACCAAAGCTTACATGTTCCTTCAAAGCAGGTCCTGCAATCTCTTTCACCTGTTCTTCTTCCAAAGCATTCCAGATTCCGGATTCCTCATCCATACCCGCTTTCCGTATATAGCCTGCCAACAGATTCATATTCACGAACTCTGCCTGAAACCGCTCATCCGCCTGCTCCGCCAGAATCCCTGCCTGAATCTCCAACTGCTTTTCCATATATTCCTCTAAAAGCTCCCGCATTTTAAATTGCATCAGAATACCCACAATTACAAGCACTGAAATAAACAAAGCCATTCCAACCGCAATTTTGATTTTTCTGTCTCCAAGCTTATTCTTCATAAAATTCCACACCCTCTACGTACCAGTCAAATTGTTCCAATAGCATTTCATCACTAATGGTCTCATTTTCGCCGCATCGAAGCGTTCCATCTCTGTCATAAATCTCACCGGAGAAAATATCTTTCCCACTCAATACTTCTTCTTTTGCCCGCTTTACTTCTTTTTTTATCTCCCGGGTTACAGCAGGGGAATAAGGGGAAAGATCAACGGCTCCCTGTTCCAGTCCAATCCAGTAATTATCCTGGGAATTTCCTTTTCCCTGCAAAAATTCCCGTATCATCTGCTTATATACCAATTCCCAATTGCATACTACTGCTGTCAGATAATGCTCTGAAAATCCCTCCGCCGCCATATGATAGCCGATAGAATCAATTCCTGCCGCTTCAGCCGCTTCGATTACATATGCCTGGTTCTGATGATAGGTCAGCACATCCGCCTTTTTTTCCTGAATCAGACGGTTTGCCGCATCCTGCTCTTTTTCCTTATCATCCCAGGAGTCTGTCCATGCTACGATTACCCTGGCATCCGGATTGACTCTTTTTACCCCAAGGGTAAACGCACTTATCCCACGATTCACCTCATTATTGGGCATGGCTGCCACATAACCAATCCGCCCGCTTTCCGTACGCATTCCGGCTATGATTCCCGCAAGATACCGGGCCTGATACATCCTTGCAAAATAAGAGGTCATATTATCGGTATGATACTCCGATGAATTCACGCAGAATACAATTTCCGGATATTCTTCCACTACCTGAAGCACCTCTTCGGAATAGCCATAGCTGCTTAAGAAAATCATCTGCGCCCCTTCTTCCGCAAGCTGGCGCAGGGCAGGCTCACACTGTCCTTTTCCTTCTGCCACATTCTCTTTGACAAACAACTGTACTCCCAGCTTGTCACAGGCAGTCTTTACTCCCTGATAGTGCATGCCATTCCATCCGTTTTCCGTCATGCTGCCGGACATAATAAATCCAATCTTTACCATATCCTTTTCTTTTCCATTTCCAAAACACACAATCAGCACAAGGATTGCGACGGCAACCAGTGCTGCCATACCTAAAAGGAGCCTTTTTTTCCATTTATTCCTCACCATTTAGTCGCACTCCCTCCACGTACCAGTCAAATTCATTGAGCATTGCCTCGTCAGACATATTTTCTCCAGGTGCCACCCGCAGCGTTCCGTCCCTGTCGCTGATAGGGCCGTAGAAAACATCAAAAACACCGCTTTCCAGCTCTTTTTTCCGTTCCTCCACTTTCTCTGGAATCCCTTCCTTTACCTGATCCGTCAGAGGCGCCAATGCCACTACCTTCGTTTCTATTCCTTCCCAATAATTGCCTCCTTTGAATTTTCCCTGCAGGCATTCCAAAATACGCGGTTCATAAAAATTTTCCCAATTCCACACCGGCGCCGTCAAAAACGAGTTTGGATAATCCTGGCTGTTGTCCCAGTTATAGCCTATGGACCAGATTCCCTTTTTCTCCGCCAGCTCAAGAGGCGCCAGGGAATTGGTGTGCATGGCAAGCACATCTATGGATTGGGTCTCAAGCAGCTTTTCTGCCGCCTTTTCATTTGCCTCGTCTTCCGTCCAGGAATTGCTCCATTCCACATAAACAAGCGCCTCCGGATTTACCGAACGCACCCCCAGCGTAAAAGCATTGATTCCCCGGTTTACCTCTGAAATGGGAAAAGCAGCCACATAACCGATTTTATTTGTTTCTGTCTGCAGTCCAGCCACAATACCGCTTAAATACCTCATCTGATAAATCCTGCCAAAGTAAGTGGACAGATTATCGCTTGTCTCTATCCCTGCTGCATGAAAAAAATATACCTCCGGATGTGCTTTCGCAACTGCAAGCTCCCACTCTCCGTATCCAAAGGAATCACATACAATAATCTCACAGCCTTCCCCTATCAATTCCTCCATGGATTCCATACAGGATTCATCTTCGGGCACATCTTCCCTGTAATATACCTTTAAATTTAATTGCTCCGCACTTTTTTCCATTCCTTCATAGTGAGACTGGCCCCAGCTGGCATCCTGACTGCTTCCGTTTAAGATCACTCCCACCTTTGTCTGTTTTTCGGTCACTTCTGTATTACTCTTCTGACCGCTGATGAAGAAAATGCCAACTATAATAACGAATAGAAT
>CAMWWJ010000257.1 GCA_947177925.1 uncultured Lachnospiraceae bacterium | reverse complement strand
CAAATAATACATCCTATCTGAATCCCCCTTTCATACATTTTTTACACCGGCGATTTCGGCATATCCTTCCCTCCACTATATTTCTCCTTTTATCCTCTTCCTATTTAATTTTAACAGTTTTTAAAAGTCCTGTCTTTTTCTTTTGCAATAGCTTTTTATAAGATTTCTTCTTTGATTTCGGCACATGGATAACTGACTTTTTATTTATGCCTTTCAAAGCATTTTTTCCAACCTTTTTTAAAACAGTGGATTTTATCTGGAGTTTCTTTAATTTGCCACAACGATAAAATGCTTTATCCCCTATGGATTTCACATATTTTCCTATCGTAACCTTTTGGAGCTTTTTCATGTTTTTAAAGGCATTTTTTTCAATTGCGGTTACTTTAAAAACAATGCCGTCAATCACCACTGTATTATGGATTGTAATGTTTTTAGCCTTTTTATTATTGCATTTCACATAAGCAACAGTTCTATTTCTTGCAGTGAATTTTGTTATCTTATAAACAGCATTTCCCACGGTTCTTTTATCACCTTCTTTAAGTCTACCCTCTCCTTTACTTTCAGTATCACCCTTTATCTGATCCTTGTCCTTACTCTCTTCCTTTTGTGATATCTCTTCTGATGTGTTCCAATATGTAATTCTTGGTTGTCCATCATAAGCATAATTGCTTTCTGTTGTATTGGCATAACAGGTTATTTCCTGAATTGCCTCACTATTATAAAAGCTATTCATTCCTATTTGTGCATTCTGGCTGTAAAAGTACAATTTCTTCAATGCTGTACAATCTGCAAAAGCCAAGTCCTCAATTATCTTAACAGCTTTTGGAATCGTCACTTCTTCTAACAATGCGCAATTATAAAATGCCTTTAATGGTATCTCCACTATATTTTCCGGCAGGACTACCGCTGTTATATTTGTTTTCTCCAAGCTAAAGGTTTTAAGGTACTTTAACTTACTCATATCGAATTTGCCTGTAATCCATAAACTCTCAAACCAAAGCTCTGTGATATGATATAAGCCATCCTCTTGTTTTTCCCATGTAACATGATCCCAGCATCCCGGCTTTTCTTTATCAAAATAGATACTGGTTTTGTTCTCCTCTAAATCGGCAAAGTTTAAAATTGTATCAACATCCTCTTTGGCAAATTCCTCCAAATCTGCTTTTAAATGCTGTGGAGTAAGTTCTAATATACTTCCTTCCACTCCATAGTCTTTTTCAATTTTTAAGACCATTTCTTCCGGCAAATAATTATAATATCCGTAAATTTCAATTAGCAATGGGCAATTTCTGATTTCCAGTTCTTCCAGCTCTGCTTCCACACAGTTTATCCGCATAAGTTCAGGACAATCATGAACGAATAAAGCATCTATCTGACTCTTTGATAAGTCAAGAACCCTTAACTTCAAAAGATTGGAAATTCTTATATTTCCTTCTAACCCACAAGCTGACAAAGAAATTTTATCCGCATAATAAATCCCACTTTCATATTTCCACTCAATTCCATACCATTCCCAAGGTTTGGTCAAGTCCCAGCCTAATTTTTGCAGATTTGCTCCAGTAGATGCTATTTCTTTTAACACTGCAATGTCTGTACCACAAAAGCTTGCTCCTTCTGGAACATTTTGTTCTTGATACAAAATCCTATTTTCTTCATTTTGAGACAGAATTTCCAGATCTATAAAGTTAGTCAAATAATTGTATTCACAATTAATATGTTTTAAGCGATTATTCTCCGGCAATATCATTTCTGTTATTTCATTAGAATCACACAGCACTTTAGAAAGCTTTGATAAAGTGGAAAAATTCAATTTTGTTAGCTGATTATTGCTGCACAGCAGTTCTTCCATTGCCGTACAATCTGACAGCTCCAAAGCTTGAATCCGGCAACCTGAACAATCCAAATATTTCAGATTCCCACAGCCCTCCAAACATAACGCTTCAAGTTCCATATTAAAATAACACTCTAAATTTTCTAACAGAGTACAATTTGTTACATCAAGGGAATTTAAGCTGTTCCCTGAACAATCTAAAGATTGCAGATGACTGAATCCACTTAGATACAAATTTCCAGTTAAGTTTCTATAGGATAAATCCATCATGGACACATATCCATCTTCATCAAATGTAATGCCATTCCAGCTATCAAGATTTTCTATGTTCCAATCCAAGTTTTCCCTATTGTCATTCTGATTGATGAAATCTATTATTTTTTTCTTTTCCTCTTCTTGTGTCAGGCTGGATTCAGGCATACTTGCTCCTGCTCTGGATTCTATATTGGTATTATCAAATGTGTTGATTATATTACTGGATATAGCATCACCTTGAATAGAATCAACGAATGCTTCATTTTGGGAAACACTTCTTAATGCTGGCTGATTTCCTGATATTGTATCTTCTATAACTCCTTCTTTCTCTGTAACAGGAGAAATATCCGATATATTTGTTTTCTGCTCATTATTTTTAGCATCGGACGGCTCATTAGTGCCTGATTTGGAATATGCTACATTATCTGAATTTATAGAGCAATTGCTTGCAAATTGAAATGCTCCCAGCTTTGTTGCTAAGTAGTATGTATAGGCTTGATGTGTGTCGTTAATGTTATTACTAATTCCTTGCCCTTTAATAAAAAACCAAAATACTTGAACTAAGGGCTTATATCTTCCGCACATTATTGAACCTCTTCCAAGAGTTTGCCACATATTCATACCTTGTGCTGCTGGTGAAATACATAATGCGAAGAAATCATACAAACTTGCTGTACCTCCTGGCACCCCACCTTCCCGCTGTTCATAATATTCATGAACACTTTTCCAGTATTCCTCCACATGCCTTATAAGCCTTCTTGTAGAAGGATAATCAAAACTTGGCTTTCTATTGCCAAAACTCTTAGTCACATATTTATCCATATTGTAGGAAAAACTACTATTGCTATATAGCATATCTGCCGTTGCCCATAAGGTTCTTCCATAATTTCCATATCCCCAACTCTCCAGTGGCACACTAGGGACAAAGTCATCATAAAAGCAATGGTTATAAATATTGGTATATACTTTCTTGCTAAATAAGCGTGTTGCATTTGCCGTTGCAAAACTATATCCAAAAACATCACATATATCGTCTCTTTCAGACGACATATCCGTTAGTTCTGCGGACACAAGATTTGCTATTGCCCCTCCCCTGCTATGACCTGTTACGAGTATAACATTTTTTTGTTTTTTTATTACAGACAGATATTGTTCTAAATTTCGCACCAAATCTTTTTTAGCAATGTTAAAACTATAATGAGTATCTATGTATTTTGGTTCATATGAAATTCCTGTCAATTCCATATTTCCATCCCATTCGGTTCCGTCCGTTCCTCTAATACATATAAGAACCTCATTTACCGTTTCTCCTTTATATCTTACTTGTCTGCTTGCAAATGTATAACTGCAATTATGTGGATTATTATCTTTATAAGTAGAAGACACCTTAATATTTCCATATCCATCCTTCAGCAGTTGTTTTATCAGCGCAAGCGGCTCCCTTCTCCTTCCATTCTCTGCCACAAAATATTGTCCATTCGCCGCCACACGGTATTCATCATAAGCTAGCATAGCATATAACGCAGAAGTCTCTGCCAATTCCTGACTATAGGTATTTACATCATAATCAAAATCATAAACTTTTCTGTGTGACTTTCCATACTCTCTTCCATCACAAATACCAGAATAAATGTTAAATACATTTAACGGCACATTACTATTCTCTTTGGTGCCATTTCCCAATTGCCCCGAAGAATTACTTCCCCATGTCCATACATTTCCATCCTGGGTAAGCGCCATGCCCATGCGGTTTCCCCATACTACCTCCGCTACATGATTCATAATTTTAATCGGTTCATAACTAGAGTTATTTCCTCCATTTCCCAACTGGCCATCGTATCCGGCTCCCCAAGTGTAAAGGCTTCCGTCCTCTGTGATGGCAGCTCCGTTTTCATAGCCCATACATACGCTCTTCACGTTGTCCATAATCTTCACCGGGCTAAATTCATTGGTAGAATTTGCATTACCCAATCGTTCACCCCATGCATACAGGCTTCCATCCTCTGTTACTGCTGCCACACTAAACATGCCAACACTAACAGATATAACATTCTCCAGCCCTTCTACCTTTTTCGGTTTGGCACTATCTTCTTTCGTTCCCTGCCCCAGCATTCCATTACGATTTTGTCCCCATGTATACAGTTCACCGTCTGTGGTAATGGCCGCAACTGTATTTCCTCCCACACAGGCCGTTGCTATATGATCCATAATTTTTACCGGAATATTCTGCCCTCTATCACTGACTGCCTCCGTCAACTCTCCATACATATTAGAACCACATCCATATAATCCATTATCATGGGTTACTATCATAGTAACTCCATGTCCCATGCTGACACTTCTTACATTCTGAAGAATCTCCTTCCGTTCCCGGTCATGCTCTGTTCCTTCTCCATTACCACACATTCCCAAAATATTCCATCCCCATGTATGCAGGCTCCTATCCTGAAGAATGACTCCAATAGACCCCTGTGCCATATCCCCGCCTACAATTCCTTCCAGTTCTTCCGCTGGCAGTGGTATCATTGGAATATTACTGTCTACCGCATAGTCATCCGCTGGATAATAACTTCCTTCCCATGCATACAGCTTTTCATTCTTAGCAATAACACCAAGCATATATTCTCCTGCCAAAAGCCTTGGTTGTTCCTCTTCCAGCTTTTTTCCATTGTAAGCCTTTACCTCATAATCCATTCCAGAAAATCCCGAAAAAGAAGTTAGCATTATTGCCATAGCTAATAGGAGAGATATTTGTTTTCTTAGTTTTCTTTTCATT
>CAMWWJ010000256.1 GCA_947177925.1 uncultured Lachnospiraceae bacterium | reverse complement strand
TTTTTATACACCCTTTAAATACATGGCATATTTTTACCAGCTATGGTAAAATAAGATATATGTAAATTGGAGGGATACTATGAAACTTACTTTTATTGGTGCTGACCATGAGGTAACAGGAAGCTGCCACTATTTAAATGCTTGTGGAAAGCACATTTTGGTGGATTTTGGAATGGAGCAGGGGATCAATGTATTTGAAAATGTTCCATTACCTGTAGATGAGGCGCAGATTGATTATGTACTTCTGACCCATGCCCATGTGGATCATTCGGGAATGCTTCCCCTTTTGTATGCAAGAGGCTTTAGAGGGCAGATATTCATGACGGATGCTACGGCTGATTTGTGCAGTATTATGTTAAGGGACTGTGCCCATATACAAATGCAGGAGGCGGAATGGAAGAACCGTAAGGCAAAGAGGCATGCGGGCATTAGTGAGATAGAGCCCATTTATACGATGGAAGATGCGGATGGAGTCATTAAGAGGATTGTTCCGTGCCATTATGATAGTTTGATAGAATTATGTCCGGGAATAAAAATCAGGTTTACGGATATTGGACATCTGCTTGGATCGTCCAGCATAGAAGTCTGGCTTTCGGAAAATGGAATTGAAAAGAAGCTGGTATTTTCAGGAGATATCGGCAATTATGACCAGCCTCTGATTAAAGATCCGAAAAAGACAGAGGAAGCAGATTATGTCATAATGGAATCAACCTATGGCGACAGGCTTCATGGAGAGAGAAGGCTGGATTATGTGGCTGAACTTACCCGCATTTTAAAGGATACCTTTGATAGGGGAGGTAACGTGGTAATCCCTTCTTTTGCAGTGGGAAGAACCCAGGAGATGCTTTATTTCCTGCGAAAGATAAAGACGGAAGGAATGGTGGAAGGGCATCCTGATTTTCCGGTTTATGTGGATAGTCCGCTGGCAGTAGAGGCTACCGGGATTTTTCATAAGAATATTTACAACTGCTTTGATGAAGAGGCTATGGAGCTTGTAAAGCAGGGAATCAATCCAATCAGCTTTCCGGGGCTGCGTCTGACGATTACAAGTGATGAGTCTAAGGCAATTAACTTTGATGATACGCCAAAAGTCATTATATCGGCCTCTGGCATGTGTGAGGCGGGACGAATCCGTCATCATTTAAAACATAACTTATGGCGGCCGGAATGTACGATTTTGTTTGTAGGATATCAGGCAGTAGGCACCTTGGGACGTATGTTGAACGATGGTGTGGATCAGGTAAAGCTGTTTGGAGAGACCATTGGCGTCAAAGCACATATAGAGCGGCTGGCAGGCATGTCCGGCCATGCGGATAAGAATGGATTGTTGGACTGGATAAAAGGCTTTCAGGAAAAACCGGAACGGGTATTCGTAGTTCATGGTGAGGACAGTGTATGTACAGCATTTACGGAGTGTCTGGAAAAGGAGCATGGATTTTCCGCTTATGCACCTTACAGCGGCACTAGAGTGAATCTGGCGGATAATACGATTGAATATGCTGCTTCTCCTGTACGGATCAAAAAGAAAGCAGGTCATATTTCCGATGTATTTGCAAGACTGGTTGCTGCAGGGCAAAGGCTCATTGCAGTCATTCAGAGGAATGAAGGCAGCACCAATAAAGATATGGCCAAATTTGCGGATCAAATCAATTCCCTTTGTGATAAATGGGATAAATAGTAGAAAATATAGAAATAAGAAAGAGGTAAGGCATGAGCATTGCAGATGACATATTTATCAGGATGTGCAGGGATATTCTGGAAAACGGCACAAGCACTGAAGGAGAAAAGGTACGGCCTAAGTGGGAGGATGGAACACCAGCTTATACCATAAAAAAGTTTGGGGTGGTAAACCGTTATGACCTTAGAAAAGAATTTCCCATTCTGACACTTCGAAAGACAGCGCTGAAAAGCGCCACAGATGAAATGCTCTGGATCTGGCAGCAAAAGTCCAATAATATCCATGACCTGCACAGCCATATATGGGATGAGTGGGCAGACGAGGACGGCTCTATCGGAAAGGCATACGGCTATCAGATGGGCATAAAGCACCAGTATAAGGAAGGCATGATGGATCAGGTGGATCGGGTTCTCTATGATTTAAAGAACAACCCTTTCAGCCGCCGGATTATGACTAATATTTATGTACATCAGGATCTGCACGAAATGAACCTATATCCCTGCGCCTATAGCATGACCTTTAATGTAACCCAGAGAAAGGGCGAGGAAAAGCTTACCCTGAATGCTATTTTGAACCAGCGCTCTCAGGATGTGTTAGCAGCAAATAACTGGAATGTGGTGCAATATGCTGTTTTGATTCATATGTTTGCACAAGTATGTGACATGAACGTAGGGGAATTCATCCATGTGATTGCAGATGCTCATATTTATGACAGACATATCCCCATTATTGAAGAGCTGATAAAAAGACCGGGCTATGCTGCGCCTGTTTTCTGGCTGAATCCGGATATTAAGGATTTTTATCAGTTTACAAGAAATGATGTAAAGCTGGAAAATTATGTAACAGGAGAGCAGATTACGGGAATTCCCATTGCTATTTAGAAAGGTTGAAGAAAAATGCGTTTAATTGTAAATGTAAGCAATAACTGGGGAATAGGGCTGAAAAACAAGCTGCTTGTACGGATTCCCAATGACATGAAGTTTTTCCGGTCACAGACTATTGGAAAGGTAATCGTGATGGGGCGAAAGACATTGGAAAGCTTCCCGCAGGCACAGCCCCTGGCAGGACGCACCAATATCGTCCTTACCACAGACCGGACTTATAAAGTAAATGGTGCAACGATTCTCCATTCCATGGAGGAGCTGTTTGAGGAATTAAAGAAATATAAGGAGGATGACATATATGTAGTGGGCGGGGAAAGCATCTACCGCCAGCTCATCCCTTATTGCAACAAGGCCCATGTGACAAAAGTAAATCACACCTATGAAGCAGACGCCTATTTTCCCAACCTGGATGAAGATTCCCAATGGAAACAGACGGAAGAAAGCGAAGAACAGACTTATTTCGATTTGGAGTATGTGTTTGCGACTTATGAACGAATATAGAAAATAGGGGGAGTTTGGGTTAAGCGGACGCAACAGAGAGATGAGAGCGGATTCCATGCGGTGTTTTTGATGACGATTTTCCTAAACAGCCTGATTTCAGGTGTTGGTACCGTCCGGGTCGGCATATAGCGCCCTCCATGGCGCAATATGCCTAAAATGGCCGTCCATGGCCATTTTCCCCTGGGTAGTGAACAGGCTGTTAAGGAAAATCGCCATCAAAAACAATGCATGGAATCCGCTCTCATCTCTCTGTTGCTGTTTCGTTTCAGCCGCTACTTTTTGCTATATACGCTATATATTGCCAGCTTCTTTCGCATATCGAACCTTTTCCCAAGGAACGAATGGCCTTTCGATACACAGTGGGAGCCGGCATGGATAGGATAGTCTTTTGGGCCTTGGCAAAGTCGCCGGTCCTTACGCACCGTATTTTGGTGCGTTAGTACCGCTGCGTCTTTGCAGAGCGAGAGCGTGCCCATAAGACTATCCTATCCATGCCGGCTCCCACGTCCTCTTATCCAAAACATTCCCCTCTGAAAAAAAACAATTTCTTCCCCCATCAAAGTTGAAATACAATACAAACAGTGCTATAATACAGTGCAATGAGGCAGGGACAGGCTGCTAACTTAAACAGAGGAGTGACAGAGTATGGAAAAGAAAAATATCGATTGGGAAAATCTTGGCTTTGGCTACATAGAAACTGAGAAAAGATATGTTTCCAATTACAAGGATGGCGCATGGGATGAAGGAACGCTTACAGAGGATGCCAATGTGGTCATCAGTGAGTGTGCATGCGTATTGCAATATGCACAGACTATTTTTGAAGGCATGAAAGCATATACAACGGAAAAGGGACAGATTGTCATCTTCCGGCCGGATTTGAATGCAAAACGAATGAGCGATTCTGCTAAGAGACTGGAAATGCCTGTATTTCCGGAAGATCGTTTTGTGGATGCAGTAGTAAAAGTAGTGGAAGCCAATAAAGCTTATGTTCCTCCTTATGGTTCGGGAGCTACCTTGTACCTTCGTCCATATATGTTCGGAAGCAATGCCGTAATCGGCGTAAAGCCGGCGGATGAATATCAGTTCAGAGTATTTGCCACACCGGTAGGACCTTACTTTAAAGGTGGTGTAAAGCCGCTTACTATTTGTATCAGCGATTTTGACAGAGCTGCACCTCATGGAACCGGAAATATAAAGGCAGGACTGAATTATGCAATGAGCCTTCATGCCATTGTATCAGCTCATAAAAACGGATTTGATGAAAACATGTATTTGGATGCAGCTACCCGCACCAAGGTAGAGGAAACAGGAGGAGCCAATTTCCTGTTTGTCACAAAGGACGGCAAGGTAGTAACTCCAAAATCAGGCAGCATCCTTCCATCCATTACAAGACGGTCTTTAATGACGGTTGCAAAGGATTATTTAGGTCTGGAAGTAGAAGAGCGGGAAGTTTATCTGGATGAATTAAAGGATTTTGCGGAATGTGGTCTTTGTGGTACAGCAGCTGTTATTTCGCCGGTTGGAAAAGTGGTAGACCACGGAAAAGAAATCTGTTTCCCAAGCGGAATGGACCAGATGGGGGAAATTACCCAGAAGTTATATGATACGCTGACAGGCATCCAGATGGGGCGGATTGAAGCGCCTGAGGGATGGATTAAAGTGGTGGAATAAAATAGGTTGGTTTGGTTAAGCGGACGCAACAGAGAGATGAGAGCGGATTCCATGCGGTGTTTTTGATGGCGGTTTTCCTAAACAGCCTGATTTTAGGTGTTGGTACCGTTCGGGTCGGCATATAGCGCCCTCCATGGCGCAATATGCCT
>CAMWWJ010000255.1 GCA_947177925.1 uncultured Lachnospiraceae bacterium | reverse complement strand
GAAATAGATGACGTTGCGGATTATATAAAAACTCATGTTAATAAAACTGTATAAATATAGGAAATACTTTGATATGAAGTATATGGAAGGTATAAGACCTATGATTAAAATATTATTCGTCTGCCACGGCAACATATCAAGAGCTTTTCGAGACAGAAAGCTATGGCTTTTTCGATACACAGTGGGAGCTGGGAGTGCTTAGGATAGTCTTCCGGGCCTTTATCCACCCCCTTTTCAAAAAAACAATCTATAAAAAGAAAAGAGAACCGATTCCCCGAATCAGTCCTCCACATCCTGATCTGCCGCAACCGCAGAAACAACGGAAGCAACAACTGCAACGACTACAGCAATGATAACCACCAGTAATCCGCCGGCTAATAAAATAAACATAGTATCATCCTTTCCTGTTTCTGAAATGATTATAGCATGTTTATAAAAAAATGGAAATAAATTATTATCATAAAATTCCTTTTTTTCTCCCATACTAATCATAAAGTCCGAATGGTTTTCACGGCATTTGGACTGAAACAATGAAATTAGCATTAGCATGGGAAGGGAGAAAAAGTATGGATTTTCAACAAATACCAATTGGTTTGGGAATGGGTCTTACCATGAACGGACGGGCAATGGAGAGGTTTTCCAATATGACGGAGGCGGAAAAGGAACAGATTATCTTCAAATGTAAAGATGCCAAATCTAAGGAAGAAATGGATAAGATTATTTCATCATTGGGAAATCCTTTTGCCTAAATATAGAATCTGGGGGAAACCTTTTTTGCCTTTTGCATATCTTATTAGAAAGAAATAAAAAGGAACCTTCTAATATGGATGAGAATATGGTAGAAGAATATTTTGACAAACCGGATATGCCGGAAAGGTTTGAAAAGTGCGGAGGCTGTAAGAAAGAACATCATGCCTGCACAAAGGTAACTTATCAGTATGCGGAAGTAAGTGTTCCGGTTAAGGTAAAGCCTTTTGCAAGGGTTGGAAGAATTGAAACACAGTGCTGCGGAAATCCGGTAATTACGGATCACAAAAAGGGAGACTGTGATTGTGACGGAGTATGTGAACTGGAAATAGCACAGACGATTTGTGTAAAGATTCCGATTGAGTATTGCGCAATGACCGACATAGGCGAAAATAAGGTTAGGTGCGGGGACGTATCCAACTCCTGTCATTGCTTTAAAAAAGAAAAAGACGATATTTTGTAGAAAAGTTTGGTGCGAAAGCCCTCTTTCTTATTTGCCAGCGTATTTTGAGTATGCTATACTAAGCAAACAGGAAAGAGGGTTTTATCATGGCAAAGGGGAAAAGAAGCAATCAGATAAAATGGGACAAGCTGGACAATACAGCCCATTTGTTTCCGGTTATCGCAAATGAAACTATGAGCAGCGTATATCGTATCAGTGTGACCCTGCGGGAAGAAATCCGGCAGGAGCTTTTGCAGGAAGCATTGGAAATGGTGCTGCCCTGGTTCGATACATTTAACTCCAGAATGAAAAAGGGGTTTTTCTGGTATTATTTTGAAACAAACCGGAAAAGTGCGCCTAAGGTGGTGGAAGAGAGAACCTATCCCTGCCTTTATATGGAGCCGTATAAGAATCATAATTATTTGTTTCGTGTTACTTATTATAAAAAGAGGATCAACCTGGAGGTATTTCATGTGCTCACCGACGGGATGGGCGCCATCACCTTTTTAAGAGAGCTGATTTATCAGTATCTCCGCCTTTCCCATCCGGAACTGGGAAAGAAGCTGGGAGATCATTTATCCAGCGATACTTCTTTAAATAAAGAGGACAGCTATATCAAAAATTATAAAAGAAGCCATGCCAAAGGGTATAAAACGGAAAAGGCATTTCTTTTAAAAGGAGAGTATTTACAGCAGGGACAATTGGGCGTTATCCATGGCTATCTGCCCATCGAAGAAGTGAAGGCAGCGGCTAAAAGGAGGGACATGAGCATAAACCAGTATCTGGTAGGAATTCTGGTTTACAGCATTTATAAGGAATGGCTTCACGAAGCGCCTAATAAAAGGCCTGTTGCGGTCTGTGTGCCGGTAAATCTGCGGCCTTACTTTGATTCCATTACAACGAAAAACTTTTTTACAGTAGTGACGGCGGTATTTCGTTCCGAAAAAGAACATTATACATTTGAAGAGGTGCTTGGCATTGTAAAGCAAAGCCTTGTGGAGCAGATCAACAGGGAAAATCTGGAAAATCTGATTTCTTACAATGTTTCCAGAGAAAAGAAACTGATTGTAAGAGCGGTTCCGCTGTTTTTAAAAAATCTGGCGGTAAAAATGGTCTATAGAAGCTCTGCAAGAGCAAATACAACTACTGTGACCAATATAGGCGCCATCTCCATGGAAGAGGAATATAAGCCTTATGTGGACAAGTTCCATGTGGTGTTGTCCATGACAAAGGGGCAGAATATGAAAAGCGCCATTTGTTCCTATGAGGATACGCTTGTATTTAATTTCAGCTCCCGGTTAAAGGATGTGTCCATTCAAAAGGCATTTTTCAGAAAGCTGGCAGAAGAAGGAATCCATGTAACCATAGAAAGCAACGGGGTGTATTATGAGTAGATGTAAACAGTGTAAAATTCAGGTTGCGGATCATACTATGGTCTGCCCTCTTTGTAACAGTGTGCTTGAAATAGAGGAAGGAGAAGAGAAAGGACAGGATATGTATCCGGATGTAAGGCTTCGTACCAGAATGTTTCAGATTGTGGTAAGGGTTTATTTCGTGGCAGCCATTCTACTGGAAATCGCTCTGGTAGTCATCAACAGCCTGACCTTTTCCGGTACATGGTGGTCTGTCATATGCGGAGCAGCATTTCTGGTTTTGTTTTTTACGTTAAGCTTTTCCGTTTCCAATCATAATTATGGGCATATGCTGAAAATTGCCGTGGAGACAGTGATCATAGTGTTGTTTACCCTGTTAGTGGATGTGATCATCGGGTATCGGGGCTGGTCTTTAACCTATGCCATGCCTTCTGTTATTATATTGGTGGATATTGCCATCATCATTTTGATGATTGCCAATAATCTGAACTGGCAGAGTTATCTGTCTTTGCAGCTTACTATGATTGTATTCAGCATTGTAGGAATAGTGCTTTTTTTTGCAGGACTCATAGAAAAGCCGCTGCTTACTTTTATCAGCGTCCTGTTTTCTCTCCTGTTATTTCTGGGTACGGTACTGATTGGCGACAAAAGGGCGAAAACGGAGCTAAAGAGACGATTTCATGTTTGATTTGACTTGATATAAGTATGTGGGCAGGACCTGCCAGTGATTTGGCATATTTACATTTGAGAGGGAGACAAAATGATAAAGAAACAAACAGATAGAATGGGAGAAAATGAAGTGAGCATCAGAGGACGTATCCTAAGAGAAATCATTGCCCATTTTCATTCGGACCAGATGACAGAACAGGACATTATGGGTGGGGGAATCCGTAAAAGACTGGAAGAGGCCCCGTGGAAAAGTCCTGAGGGCTATGAAGTGCTTCCGGTTTCCATGGAGAATTTTGAAATGGAACTGCTCCAGTCGGAAGAGGATAAAGGGGAGCTGGTAGTGCTTCAGCTTCATGGTGGCGGATATGTAGGAAAGCTCCGGAATTCCCATCGCGCAACGGCAGTCCTCTACAGCAGGGCAGGAAAGGGCTGTAATGTGTTGACTATCGATTACCGGGTTGCTCCAGAGCACCCTTATCCGGCAGCGTTGGAGGATGGGTTAGCCGCCTATTACTGGCTTTTGGAACAGGGATATACGGGAGATAAGATTCTTTTGGGAGGAGACTCGGCAGGAGGCGGCCTTGCCATGGCAATGACCATGTATTTAAGGGATCACGGACAGGAGCTGCCAAAGGGAATCGTGGCTATGTCTCCATGGACGGACTTGACTGCTAGCGGTACATCTTATGAGGATAATTTTGAAATCGACCCTCTTTTTGGGAAGACAAGGGAGAGCCTTATTTATAACAATGCATATCCAGGAGAAGAGGATCCTCAAAATCCTTATATTTCCCCTATGTTTGGAAGCTTTGAGGATTTCCCTCCCATGCTTGTGCAGGTAGGGACCCTTGAAATGCTGTTAAGCGATTCGATTACAGTGGTGAAAAAAGCAAGACAGGCAGGGGTTAAGGTGCGTTTTGGCCGGTATGAAGGAATGTTTCATGTATTTCAGCGAGCCATGCTGCTTTTGCCGGAGTCCAGAAAAGCATGGATCGAGGTAGAGCGGTTCATTGAAAAAATCAATGAATCTGTCACAGAGCAGAGCACCGAAAGGGCTTTGCATGCCAAAGATGAGGCTACAGCCAGCCCCCATCCAGAGTGATGATTTGTCCGGTCAGATAGGCCGGACTTTTTAGCAGGTTTATGACAAGCTCTGCGGCTTCTTTGGGATTTCCCATTCGTCCTGCAGGAATATCTTCTATAATAGAAGCTTTTTCCTCCATGGAAAAACATTTGTTCATGTCCGTGTCCATCATGCCAAGGGCAATGGCATTTACCTGAATGTTGCTCGGAGCTAACTCCTTGGCAAGCGCTTTTGTAAAGCTGTTGAGCCCACCCTTGGAAGCGGAGTAGGCGGCTTCTGTGGAAGCGCCCGCATTTCCCCATACGGAGGAAATGTTGATGATCTTTCCGCTTTTTTGTTGTATCATGTTAGCGACAGCTAACTTGCTTGTATAAAAGGCAGAAGAAAGATTGGTGTCCAGTATCTGTTTCCATTCTTCCGGTGTCATGTCCTGAAACAGTCCCACATAAGAGACTCCTGCATTATTGATCAGTACGTCCAGCCGTTTGATGTTTAGAAAGCATTGCTCAACGAAATGGTAATCGGATATATCTCCCACAAATCCGGTGCAGGAAATGTGATATTCCCTTTCAAGCGCTTCCATAAG
>CAMWWJ010000254.1 GCA_947177925.1 uncultured Lachnospiraceae bacterium | reverse complement strand
GAAAAAGTATTACTGCCAAAGAAACAAATACCGGCTGACAAAAAGGTAGGAGATTCTTTGGAAGTTTTTATTTACAGGGATTCTAAGGACCGGCTCATTGCCACTACAAAGGAACCGAAGGTCATGCTGGGAGAAATAGCAGAACTGGAGGTAGTGGAGGTCGGAAGCATAGGAGCCTTTTTAGATTGGGGACTTGAAAAGGATCTGCTTTTACCCTTTAAGGAGCAGACTAGAACGCTCCGGAAAGGACAGAGCGTACTGGTTGCACTGTATATTGACAAGAGCAACCGATTATGCGCCACCATGAAAGTATATCCGTATTTGAGGACGGACAGCCCTTATCACAAGGAAGAAAGAGTTGGGGGGCTGGTATATGAGGTGAGTGAGCAGTACGGAGCCTTTGTTGCAGTGGACAAGATTTACTCTGCGCTCATTCCGCAAAAGGAGCTGTATGGCAGTATACGTGTGGGTGACCATGTGGTTGCCCGAGTCAGCTGCGTAAAGGAAGACGGCAAGCTTGATTTGAGCCTTCGGGAAAAAGCATATATTCAAATAGGAACGGATTCCAGAATCGTATTAGAGAAATTGCGGGAAAATTGTGGCATATTGGATTTTAATGATAAAGCATCGCCGGATTTGATTCGTGAGAGAATGAATATGAGTAAAAATGAATTTAAGCGTGCGGTAGGACATTTATTAAAAGAAGGGTATATTACTATTGGGGAGAATTGCATTCTGCTTAATGATAATAAAAAGCCAATCAATTGATTTGGTGTTCATAACAGGAGGAGTAAAAAATGAAAGTACAGAATATTACAAATATTGATAAGTTTTTTGAAGTGATTGATAGTTGTACAGGAAAGGTAGAGCTTGTAACAGGAGAAGGGGACAGGCTGAATTTAAAATCAAAGCTTTCCCAATATGTATCCATGGCAAATATTTTTTCAGACGGCTCCATTTCCGAGCTTGAGATTCTGGCATATGAACCGGAGGATATTACAAAACTTGTAAACTTTATGATGAATAACTAAGGAACAATATGAACGCAAAAAAAGCAAATTGGACATTTCTTGCTACTATATTATTTAACGCAGCCGCTATGGTAATACTTGCTATATTTCCAGATAAGATAAAGCTGTCAATGATTCCGGCCCTTTTAGTGTCACAGGGAATTGTACTTGTTCCTGTGCTGTTGTCCTTAATCGTTACAAGGACAAGGTTAAAGGGCTTTATTCCATGCAAAAAAATAAAATTTACATCTGTGCTCATGATTATTGCGGTTACTTATCTGAGCATGCCGCTTATTTCAGTGACCAATCTGATTTCCATGCTTTTTGTGGAAAATGAAGCAAATAATCTGATGGCAGGCTTTGAAGGGATTTCACCGTTTTTGCTTGTGCTTATAGTGGGGATATTGGGTCCTATGAATGAGGAATTCATTTTTCGCGGGGTGTTGTATCACGGCTACCGCCAAAGCGGGAGGGTCGTAGGAGCGGTTGTTCTTTCCTCCGTTCTTTTTGGTATGATGCATTTAAATTTCAACCAGATGGCTTATGCCATCGTAGTGGGCATCATAGGCGTGCTGTTAATTGAATGTACCGGCAGTATTTTTGCAAGCATGATATTTCATGCTACGATCAATACTACCAGTATGCTTGCTGCTTTTGCGCAAGGTGCCATAGGAAAAAACAGTGCGGACGTTCAAAATGCCACAGAAGCCATGAGTAATTTAACCTACAAGGAAACCCTTTGTATAGGGATTTCCGTTTATATGGTAATTGCTCTGATTGCCACAGCGCTGGCAGGATGCCTCATTTATGTGATTGCACGGAATGAAAAAAGGACGGCGCATATGGAAGCATTGGGAGAAATATGTAAGATTAAAAAGAAAGAAAAATTGTTTTCGGTTCCGTTATGGATAGCAATGGGGCTTTGTATGGCTTATATGATTTTAAGTGAAGTTATGACACATATGGCCGGTTAACAGGTGAAGGGCTATGAGAAAAATACAGGTATTAGGTATTACCCTCGTTGATTATTCTTTAAAAGAATCCATGAGAAAAGTGGATGACTACTTAAGAGACAGAAAAACCAAGGTGATTACTTATATGACCATTAAAGGAGTAATGACTGCCAATGAAAATGAGACGGTCAGAGCATTTCTTGAAAAAATGGACATGACGATTGCCGCAGATACGGATATTTTGCAGGCTGCTGATGCTGCCAGCAGAAACCGCATCAGAGAAGTAGCCGGAAATGAGTTTATGGAAGAGTTTTTAAAAAAGCTTGTGCGGAACAGGAAGAGTGTCTGCCTGCTTACGGAAACAAATGCACAGCTTTTACTTTTAAAGGAATATGTAAGAAGTTATCAGGAAAACCTAAATATAGCAGGCGGCTTTACGCTGGAAGAGCTGCAGACAGATGAGGATTTTCTAATTAATGAAATTAATATTAGAGAACCCAATGTTCTGATCTCCCTTTTATCGGATGTAAAGCGCATTGAGTTTCTGGATGCCAGCCAAATGAAGATAAATGTAAACATATGGCTTATGCTAAAGGAGGAAATGTCCCTTTCCAATAAGCATAGAGGCATTTTTCAAAAGCTTTCTCAATCTTTTATGAAAAAGCTGTTTATAAAAAGGGTGAATAAATATAATAACAACACTGGAGAAGAGAAGGAGTAGTGTGAAAAGGAGGTTATGCTATGAAGAAACCTGTTTTGGTAATTTTGGCAGCAGGAATGGGAAGCCGTTATGGTGGATTGAAGCAGATCGATCCGGTAGACGACCAGGGAAACAAAATTATTGACTTTTCCATTTATGATGCCATGAAGGCCGGATTTGAAAAAGTAGTATTTATCATCAAAAAGGAAAATGAGCAGGACTTTAGAAGCTGCATAGGTGATGCGGTCAGCAAGTATATGGAAGTGGAATATGTATTTCAGGATATGAAAAAGGTTCCGGAAGGATTTGAAATACCAGAGGGCAGAATAAAGCCATGGGGAACCGCACATGCCATTCTCTGCTGTAAGGAGACGGTAAAAGAGCCGTTTGCGGTAATCAATGCAGATGACTTTTATGGAAGAAGCGCATTTAAGACATTATATGATTATCTTACTACTCATGAGGATGATGAATTATACCGTTATGCCATGGTGGGCTATGAGTTGGGTAATACCCTGACGGAAAACGGCTCTGTGGCAAGAGGATGTTGTGTAACCAATGAGGAGGGCTATCTGGTAACCATTGCGGAACGGACACAAATAGAAAAAAGACCCCAGGGAGCTGCTTATTCGGAAGACGGAGGAAAAACCTATACGGATATTCCTTTGGATACGCCTGTGTCCATGAATATGTGGGGATTCACTCCAAGCATAATGGGAGAGCTGGAGAAAGCGGTAAACCGGTTTTTTCAAGAGGGCGTAAAAAGCAATCCCTTAAAAGCGGAATGCTTTCTTCCTATCGAAGTGGATAAATTGTTAAAGGATAAAAAGGCTACCGTTAAGGTTCTTTCTTCTAAGGATAAATGGTTTGGTGTTACTTATAAGGAAGATAAGCCTTTTGTTATGGAGTCTATTCAAAAATTAAAGGATGCAGGTGTTTACCCTGATAAGCTTTGGGAATAAAAATAAGACCCGGTGAAAATTGCTTCGCCGGGTCTTTCTTGTTTTAATAAGCTTACAGGCCGATTACATACTGATACATAAATATGAAATGACAGAAGCTTCCTCCCATTACAAATAAGTGGAATATTTCGTGAGAACCAAATGCACTGTGCTTTGCATTAAAAATCGGAAGCTTTAACGCATAAATGATGCCTCCTACTGTGTAAATGATTCCTCCTGCAAGAAGCCAGTAAAAGGCTGCCTTTGGAATATTGTTTACAATAGGCCCGAATACAAAGATGCACAGCCAGCCCATTGCAATATATATAATAGAAGAAAACCATTTTGGACAGGTGATCCAAAGCCCTTTTACCACGATTCCCACAAGGGCCAGCGTCCAAACTGCCGCAAGCAGGGAGTATCCTGTTTTTCCACCCAATACTAAAATACATACCGGTGTGTAGGAACCTGCAATCAATACAAAAATCATCATGTGATCGATTTTACGAAAAACCTTTATAATCTTGTCGGACAGGTTAATGGAATGATAAGCAGTACTTGCAGCATATAATAAAATCATGCTGAGAATAAAAATGAACATGGCCGCCACACAGTCGCTGCTGTAATAAGAGGCTTTTGAAAGAAGCGGGAAACCTGCCAGAAAAGCCAGTACCATTCCTATAAAATGTGTAATGGCGCTTCCGGGTTCGCGAATGGATAATGTCATAATAACTCCTCCTTTTAAATGGTTGTTTTCTATTTTTTTGCTTAGAAGTATTCAATAACATTGTATGTAGTAATGAAAACTACATTAACCACAATTAAATACTACACCCTATAATATGCAATGTCAATAAAATTATGCAAAAAAAGAGAAGGATATCAATCCTCCTCTATGACATGTATTTCAAGAAAATCAAAATCAATGGCTTCAATAAAATTGTCCTTATAAAATCTGGCCTTGCTGTGCTGCTTAAAATCTGTGATTGTCTTATCAAGCCAGATGGGTTTGCATAAATCAAATTCGTAGCAGATTTCGTCCAATGCCCTGAAAATCTTATGCGTGCGGGTATCTGTCTGCAAATCTTCTATTACCATATCCTTTTGTAAACGATTATCTTTGAATATTTTGAACCAGATCCGCATATAATTTCCTGTTGCATCCTTTCTTTTCTTACAGTTATGTGTTCACCTTTATCATTGCTTGATTTTGGGAATATTATAACATTAGAAAAAAAGATATACAATCCTATTTCATAAATGCCAGATTGCAACAAAGAATATTTAAGTGGAAAGGAGT
>CAMWWJ010000253.1 GCA_947177925.1 uncultured Lachnospiraceae bacterium | reverse complement strand
TGTAAAATTCTGTCCTTCTATTATTATTATATATGAAGATGCCTTATTTCTAAAAAATCTATCTCTGGTATGCCTTAGACACACAAAGCGTCCAATCCCCTGCCTAAACATACGATACGGATACAAAATAGCATTACTACTTATTTTATATACTGTTATCTCCCATTATCTCAAGAGGATAACAAATAGGTCTGGTAAACGATATGTGAAAGCAAATCCCCGAAAGCCTCTTCTTGAAATCTATAAATTGTCAATCATCGATTACTATTCCACAAACACCGACTGCAGATTTCTTTTATAAAGCTTCGCCGGGCGGTGCCCTGCGCCTTCCACCATTTTGTCACTCTCCACTACATAACCCGCCATTTTTCTGCGGAAATTAGCAGTCAACAATTCTTTTCCAAGAATAATCTCGTAGGCATCCTGCAATTCTGCGAGTGTAAAATATTCCGGCATTAGGTCGAAAACAATTCTCCCATCAGTTTCTGCCTGTTTTCTTAGATAAAGCAGTGAATGCGTAATAATCTTTGCATGGTCAAAAGCAAAACCTTGTTCCTCTTCAATCTCATATTTCGTCCTTACCTGAAACTGATGAAAGCTTTTCTCTTCCCTGATAACTGTCTGTAAAAAAACAGGCTCTTTATCATCATAATTAGTAAGTGACAATCGGTACGTGGTGTTTTTGCAGGCAGTTATTTCCCCCCGCTCCTCCACCGCTCTTTCCTTTATAAATTCTACCTCAAACCATCTGGCGTCCCATGCATCACTTCCTGCTCTTAATTGACACTTTTCTCCGCCAAACAGTGCAAGAAAGGCATGGGAAAGAATCCACCCCCTTGGGTCTCTTCCCTCCTCGCCAAAAACACCTGCTAGCTTCAGATATGCATCCTTAACCTGTGTTTCCTCGAACAGTTCACGTCGCGCCGCTTCTAAAACTTCTTCCCCTTTTTTGCAAAATCCTCCCGGTAATGCCCATTGATCTTTATATGGATAAGACCCTCTTTTAATAAGCAGTATCTTAAGCCTCTTTTCCGGACGCTTCCGATAATTCTCCTTATCCCTTACCGTCCCTTTCTCCTGATTTCCCATTATCGTAAAAACTGCCATATCTGCGGCTATCGACGGACGCTCATACTTCGTTATACTGTATTGTGCTAAATACTCTTTTTCTTCCCGGCTCATCTGATACATTGATTCTTTCCTCATGCTTCCTATCCTGATATTTCTAAAGCGCACCTGGCGCTACTTTGAAAATCATACCACAAGTACACCCTTTTTGGGAGCTATTTGTATCGTAATTTCCGTTCCAGCGTTAAATTCGATGGCATCACTTTCAATCCCATCCGAGAAGACAACTCCGTTTCCCGGCATTTTGGATAAAATTTTAAATGTATCTGTTTTAGTAAGCTTTCCGTAAATGATTTCTGTTTTGGTAGAGCAGCTTGGAAACGGCTCTCTGACTACAAAAATCAGTTTATTTTCATCCCAGCCCATATCTTCACACTTAAAATTTCCTCTACCAAACTCCTCTGCAATGCCTGCTGCCTGAGTCATGATGGATCTGTACCATCCAGTAGAACCTAATCCGGTTGAAATGATAATTCCGCTTGAAGACTGATATTCTGTTCTCCGATTCCATGTAATATCATACCTTGCGGACACATGGGTCTTCTGCCCTACAAACAAATCGTTTACTGCAAGCATGATCTGTCCATCCTGGGTTTTTGCCTGCGCCATTGTAATTTCCTTGAGCTGATGATTTCCCCCAATAATCTTTAAAAGAATCTGCTCTACTTCTCCTGCTTCAAATGGAAGCAACATACCATCCCATCTTGAAGTATCAGGATTTACACCTATTAACGGCTGTGCATCCAGATATTTCAATGTGTTTGCCACAAGTCCATCCTGTCCTACTGCAACTACGATATCATTTTCTCCGAAAATCATATTTGGCAGAAAGTCCCGGTCAATCCGCTGTACTCTTGCATATTTTTCCGACACCTCCATCACCTCTGCCACCGCCTCCTGATACCTCTTATCCTCGCTGATATAATCCGAAAAGTCCGCTCCCATATGCTCAATATAAAATTTTGCCTGCTCTATTGTATTGTATTTATAAATCAAATCATTCAGCCTTGTTTTTCTTGTGACAATAACTACCTTGTTCATTCCTCTTTCCATGATCATACCCCAAAAACCTTCTATGCATTGGTCAGTGTTTCAAGTAAATCCGGCGATACATTTAATACTCCGATTTTGTCCGCCTTATCGCCAATTTCTACAAATGCCTTTGCAATCAGTGCTTTACTGTCCATTCCACTTGTTACAAGCGCTTTGATTACATCTTTATCCACCCCTGCAAATGTTTTAAGAAGCACTTCGCAATCATATGCCTTTGCATCAGATTTTTTCTTTTCGTTTTCTGTCTGCAGATCTACCAGCTTGCAATTCTCTTCTTCAAGACGAATATCATCTGCAAGCTTACGTGCATTCAGTTCCGCCTGTTTTTCCTGAACAAGGCGCTTCATTTCCATTTCCTTTTCCCGCTTTTCTTTCTGTTTCTCTGCAACTTTGATTTCCGTATTCAGTTCATTTTCTTTTACAATACGCTCCTGCTCGATTGCTGCGTTTCTACGTTTATAGATGGCATCATCCTGCTGCTTTAGAATTTCTTCCCTTGTAGCAGCCTCCAATGCCTTTCTTGTGTCACTTTGTGCAAGGATTCCAAGAATAGAAATCGAAATCAGCTCAAGTCCAAACTCCCTGATGGTTTCGTCATCCTTCATATTTTCCTTTAAGGTATTGGCTAACTCATCAGCAGATCTAATGGCATCCCGTACATTTTTGCTACTGATGAATTTCGTAACATATACCTTAGTAAGATTCATAATACGCTTTGCCATCTTTTGTCTGGCACTTGCTAAAACTGCGGCATATTCCTTTTTTCCGTTATATGAAAAATCCACCATTTGGGAGGCTTTTTCGTAATCTGTTATCACGTAAGAAATATCTCCCTGCACGCTAATGCTCTGAAAGTCTAATGTCATGATCTCTTCAAATGTAAAACTTGCGTCAAACGCAGTTGTCGGAATAACCATCATACTTGTAGTCATTGTGTTGTAAAAAAAGGATAATCCCAAACCTTTTTGTACAGTCCTTCCCTTTTTTACCTTCATTACATATTCTGTTGGCTCAAATTTCTTATAAGTGATACCCATTGTCTTTTTCCTCCTTGTGGTTTTGTTATTATCATTTTGTTTGTATCATTTGTTATCATTATGATATTATCAAAATGATAATATGTCAAGAGGGTTTTTTTAAAAAATTATTTGATTGAGGTAAGGGGATAATTATCAACTGTAAACTTAGTGAGCAGATTGAAGTAGATTGGACGGGTAATTTATACCGGCAGACTCCCCTCCACACACAACGCCCCATACCCCACTCTCTCATTAGGATAACTTATATTCTCAAACAACGGCGAAGCCCCCCTTCGAAGCACCGCCTTCATCTTCTCCCCATACAAATACGGATCATTTCCCCGGACAATCCCCCACTCCATAAGGAGCGCCGCTCCCCCTGTCACAAAAGGTGTTGCAAAGGAAGTCCCGGTAACCGCCTTCGTTCCGGTTGGCGAGGCTGCCAAAATCCCCACTCCCGGCGCAACAAGGTCCGGCTTTGTGCTTCCAATCAGACCGGCTGCCTGTTCCACGTATCCCCTGCCGGAAAAATCTGCATAAGCCCGGTATCTGGCGTCATAAGCCCCAACCGTGATGATCTTTCCCGCAGTGGAAGGAATGGTCAGGGTGCGCAGAGTGCTGGGAGTCAGAAACCTGGTAGCGCTGCCTCTTACGGTAGAACTTGGCATATACAGCTTGTATTCTCCTACCACGATTTTTCTCGGAAGAAATGTGAGCCTCCAGATACCGTTTGGAATATAGCTGTCCCTTGGAAGGAAATCCAGAAAAATTTCCTGATTTACCCCATATGGCTTTGGAACACCTATAAAAAGCAGCAGCTCCGTTTCCGAAAGCCTTCTTCTCTGTGTGCCCGTTTCATTCAGATTGATTATGATGGACTCCAAAGAAGGTGCCGTAAGCTCAATAGAAAAATCATCCACATAATTTTTCCATATTTGCAGGTTAAAGCTTCTTTCATATTCCCCTATGGAAAATTCAATCACCTGGTTTTCTGTATTTCCCCGAAATCTGCCCGATACATGTCCGGAAGCAGCCCCTTCATTTCCACTTCCCACACATATGACCGTCCTGCCTATTTCGGAAACATTATCTAAAAACCGTTCCACCAAAGATGTACCGTCATGAGAGCCATAGGTGTTTCCGAAGCTTAAGTTAATTGCAATAGGTCTTTTTAGAGACATTGCCTTCATGACCACATAATGAAATGCCCGCATCAGATTGGTGGTCATGGGAAAGCTGTTTTGACCTTTTGTATTCAGCTTGACGATAATAAGCTGGCTTTCTGTAGCTACTCCCTGAATCAAGATATCATTTTCATCCGCTGCTTTTCCCGCTGCACCCGGATAGACCTTTCCTGCCGCAATGGATGCAACCGCCGTGCCATGTCCCGTAATGTCCCTGCTTGGCACAATCTCATTTCCTTCCTGTCTGGTAGGGGCATTGAGGGCCTGATTGATTTCCTCTGCTGTAAATTCCCTCCCTAATGACTGGTCAAATAAATACAGGATTCTGGTAGATCCGTCAGAATTGCGAAAGCTGCTGTTATAGATGTCAATGCCCGAGTCGATTACCCCGATCAGCACTCCTCTTCCTGTCAGATTAGGCGCTCCTACGGTAACAGGGGTGATACAGGAAGCAATATTTCCTTCATAATCACTTGGGTAAATACTTTTGGGCTTTTCTACAAATTCTATTTCTTCCATGGCAGCCAAAGGCTCAATAAAAGATTCCGGCAGGG
>CAMWWJ010000252.1 GCA_947177925.1 uncultured Lachnospiraceae bacterium | reverse complement strand
ACTCTATTTTGCTATGCTAAATAAAATATTCGGGATTTCCGAATAATCATTGCACCATATTACATTTAGTCCGAGTGAATTTGCATCCTGCTCAAAAAGCATAGTTACGATTTCACTCGTCCTATTCTTTTTAGGTATTTTTTTCATAATTATATAATGCTTACATCGCTGATTTCTCCTCCATGAAATATCTAACAGTCTCCTTAAATTAGGGTCAGACAAACTAAGCCCCACAAATAAGCATACATTTGTAGAGAATGTGTTTAATTGAACCAAATTTGCCCAACTGTAAGGATCAATAAATTGTGAATGATATGCTTCTTCACTAAATACCAAATTAGGAGTATCCACAACCTTTAGATTTGACAAAAAACCATGTACATGAAAAATGGGCAAAGCATTTATTCCATATATTTGACCTTCTTTCCATATTGAGCAATGCTCAATATGATGCTTTAACAAAGCGCATTCTATTAAATCATCAAAATTAAAAGTAATTATTGATTCTAATCGATTTCCTCTTCTTTTAGGACGAGAAAGCTCAACAATAGCTTTCATCATACTTGTTTCTAAAGAATAGTTTATTTCTTCATGACCTTGTACAATATTTGATTGTTCAAAATCACGTTCTTGATTATAATTTGAATAAAGATGCTTTTGCACGATTCTATCAAAATCGTCTTTTAATATTATTTTTAAATACTTTCCTAATATCAAATTTGACTGGGGCATAAGTGAAAGTAAAGTTTCAGCTGTTACTTTACTATCTGCGTTCATATTTTGATCGCTTAAATAAACATCATTAAGAATATTTACTAATAGTTCATTCCAAGTAGGTATAGCCGAATCCCTTGATACGCCTGCACCACATACTAAAGTTAGTTGATTGTCAATTAACGCTTCCTTTAATATTTCTATTTTTTCTTCAATATTATCTTCTACACCGTGAGTGACCGCTCTTTTTTTAAAAAGTGTATTGTTATCATCAACATTATCTAACCGCGCAATATCACATAACACTGCAACAGTAATTTCTTCTTTGGTTTTAACTTTTCTATATGCAAATCCTCTTAAATATTCAGGTATAAACATATCTCCGACAACAACAGGAAGTATTCTAATATTTGTATCAAATATTGCAGAACTCACTTCAGTTCGTGCCCATGATGAATACAAATAATTCTCGGTAATAATTAAAATTAAAATATCAGATTCATTTAAAGCATTTTTTATTTTTTCAACCCAATTCTCTCCCATTTTAATATCATAAATACTAAAAACGGTATGCCCCTGTTCACGCAAACTATTAATAAGTTCGATATAAGAATCTTTATCATTATTGGTGTGGCTAATAAATATTTTCATTTGAATCACCTTCTTTAATGAAAACTTGCTTTATATTTTTTCTATCCTCTTACAGCTATACAAAAGCGTCTTCATGTATTAATTCCTTTATATTAACTACATTTGACATAATTATACATTTTCTTATATGAATTCTCAATTCTTTTTTTATAAAGTAAAGAGATAATTCAAAAAACGTATTACAAATAAAGTGTGGCAAAATTGTATAACCAACACACCTATGCATTCATGTTGTGTTGGCCTTTGAACCTGCGGAGGAATAGCAGAACCAGACATAACACTTTTACAGGGAGCTAACGCATATCAAGTTATGGTGTGCGTTAGCAATCTTTTTTTCAACTTGATATTATTCGGCTATCCGAAATGTAACTTAAATAATTCATTTATCCTTGCTTGCAAATTTACCTATATCTTTCGTGAGGAACTATTGAAACAAATTTTTTATTCGTTTACACTACATTTGAGTTTACAAATCTGGACACAAAAAGAGAGGAAAAGATACGCTATATTAGTGTATGCTTTTGAATAAGGAGGAGCGAAAATGGAATGGTTGAAAAAAATAAGTGCAGCCATAGATTACATAGAAAATAACTTGCAAAATGATATATCCTTTGATGAAGTCGCCCGTATTGCCTGTTGCTCTACATACTATTTTCAACGTATTTTCTCATACATTTCTGGTGTGTCTTTATCGGAATATATACGCCGTCGCAGAATGACACAGGCTGCTTTCGATTTACAAAGGACGGATAGCAAGGTTATTGATGTTGCGCTAAAATATGGTTATTCTTCACCAACCTCTTTTAACAGAGCCTTTCAAAGCGTTCACGGGATAACACCACTATCTGCTAAATATAAGGGTTGTACGTTATGCGTTTATCCGTCCATTCAATTTTCTATAAAGGTTTCGGGAGGAAATGTAATGTCGTATCATATCGAGGAAAAACAAAGTTTCCGTATTGTTGGCATTAGGACACCGTTAGTTGAGGATTTAGAAGAAAACATGAAGAATGTCCCCGCATTTTGGAAACAAGCTATTCAAGACGATACTATTTCTGAAATATTCAATCTCTCAAACGGCAAACCGGACGGTGTGCTGGGAGTTACGGTTTATAATAATCCACAAGATATTTACTATTATATCGGTACTGCCAGCGATACGCCTGTTCCACAAGGAATGGTTGAATTTACGATACCAGCAGCTACATGGGTAGTTTTTGAAAATGATGGGATATTCAAAGAGGACATACAAAGTATCTTCCAAAGATTTTTAACTGAATTTATCCCGTTTTCCGGCTATGAATATGCAGAGCTGCCGGATATTGAACTATATCCGATCTGCAAAGGAAAACCGACTAATGGGCATTCCGAAGTGTGGATTGCAATAAAAGAAAAGGAGAAATAAATCAATGTATCATATGAGACTAAAAGGCAACCATTATCAAATGGGGGTAAAACGCGGAACAATCTTTCAAAAAGCGAAAATTACTTTTCCGCTCCACATGGATGACTTTCAGATTGAACATGGCAAACAAAGCGAAATAATCTTGCATGATTTTTTCCCGGAAGTCTGTCAAGAGATAAAAGGTGTTAGCGATACGATAGGAGCCGATTATACTATATTTGCTTCTTGGATGTTGGCTATGGGATGCTGTATGTATAATTTAGAGGAAAATATTCCCATAGAGATAAGAGGCTGTACTGCCTTTGCCTATGCAAAGAATGGACGTGTCATATATGGAAGAAACAATGATTTGCCACCGTATTTGAGAGACGGCAGCAAAAGCGAACTGTATGCACCCGAAAACGGAAATCGTTTTATTATCACCACATCTTCCTTTATCAATGGAGAAGAGGGTTTGAATGAACATGGATTGGCTGTTGCAATGACTTTTGTAATGACCAATCTTGAAAAAATTAAACCGGGTTTTAATTCGTGCTTCATAGTTAGATACCTACTTGAAAAAGCGACTTGCACAGAGGACGCTATTACACGTCTTATGGCACTTCCTGTAGCTTCAAACTGCAATATTCTTTTGGCAGATAAAAGCGGTAGAATAGTTGTTGTGGAATGTACGCCGTTATCCAAAAGAATACGGGAAGCTGAATTATTCGACAATGCACACATTGTTTGCACAGTAAATAGTTTTACTTCCAAAGAGCTATACGGTTTCGATGACGCACATGGAAATGATTATAATTCTGCTGAAAGATACCGTGTTGTAATGAGTAGCTTCCGTGATTATATAGACGGAGATATTATTGAAAACACCAAATGTCTTTTAAGGGGCGATTTTGGCTTCATGTGCCAGTATGATAATGAGCCAGATTTTGAAACTGTATGGAGTTCAGTTTTTGATTTAGAAAGTTTGGAAATATATCGTGCAGAGGGTGATCCGAGAAAAAAGAAATATATTTCAGATAATCGACTGCACGATCTCATAAGGCGGGGATAATATGCCGCAAATAGATTATACATGGATATTATGTCCTGTATGTAAAAGCAAAACCCGTTTGAAAATCAGAGAAGATACAGAGTTAAAAAACTTTCCTCTATTTTGTCCCAAATGCAAACAAGAAAGTTTAATCGAGGTAAAACACTTACATATAACAGTTATCAGAGAGCCGGACGCACAGACGCAGAGCCGATAATATGCAGACCTTGAACTGCTGTTATCGGCTTTTGTTTGTATAGTGAACTGCTGTTAGCAGCTCTTCCGATTTTGTTAGTAGGTAATCATATAGCAACATAATAGGAGGTGGTAATATAGGAAAAATAATGGTGCTTACATTCAATGACACGGAGGAAAAAGCAGTTGAAAAAATTATAGCCACCCTTGCTGACAGCATACAGCTTGAAGTCATGCACCCCCCGTCGTCCCCCGTTCTTTCTTTTCCGGGACTAGAAATAAGACAGCACCAACGCCGGGTACTCCGGGACGGAACTGATATTTACCTTACCCGCCTTGAATATGGTACGCTTGTGTGTTTAGCTTCCAATCCGGGCATGGTACTTTCACAGGAACAAATCTTTGAAGCCGTCTGGAGCATGGATAGCGATAGCTGCCAGTCCAGTGTAGTAAATGTAATATACAACTTGCGGAAAAAGATAGAGCCGGACAGTTAAAACCCGACCTACATAAAAACCGTGTTAGGTGTCGGATATAAATTCAATGGATAAGCACCGGGAAAAGGCAGCTTAATTGACTATCATTTCCCGGTGTCTTTCTATGTTCATATACATGATAATTACTTTCCCTAATACTCCATATTGACATTGTATAATTAAATGCTATATAATACAGTATTGTATAATGCATTAATGGGAGGAGAAGTATGTCTACTATTGACTTAATTATTTTAGGTTCGCTTTGCCAAAGTCCCAAAAGCGCATACGACTTACAGAAGCAAATCGAAACCCGTAATTTATCACGATGGGTTAAAGTTGGTTCATTTACTGTTTACAAAAAGGTGGCTCTTTATGAAGCTAAAGGGTATGTTACTAGCCAAACAATAAAAAATGGCAAAATGCCCGAAAAAACAATTTATACCATTACCCAATCGGGAAAAGATGTA
>CAMWWJ010000251.1 GCA_947177925.1 uncultured Lachnospiraceae bacterium | reverse complement strand
GAATGATATGATTCAAATGATTCTGCCACTGGAAGCCGCTCCATAATAGCAGCTTCCACCTTATCTAATAAGCCATTTGCCGCTTTTGGATTCTTCAGTTTTTCAAGAATATAAGTTACTTTTTCATCAAGATCCTCATAAAAAAGTGGCAGATACCTCAACTTGTATTTTTTACTGAGCATTTATCTTCCTCCGCAGATTTCCAAATACTTCCTCATGGCTCATTCGAGCAGTACCTTCTGCCGCAAGCCTATCTGCTTTATCCAATGCCGCTTCCACGCCATCCGTCAACTTTGAATACTCTTCAAGACTAAGTACCACCATTGCTCCATATCCGTTTTTTGTTAAATATACCGGTTCACCCGCATTTACAATTCTCTCAATATCAGGAAACTTATTTCTTAAATCTGAAACAGGTCGAATCTGTAACATATACGTTCACTCCTTATCAATATTTTATCTTAATTTTATCATTATCTATATTTTACTCTACTATTCAAAAAAAAACAACCACTGTTAAAATTCTTTCTTCATTATCACCATGTGCTATATAAAAAGTGTAGTTGACTTGTTTTAAGGCAAATGGCAGTTTTCTTTCCATGAAGAAAACTGCCACCTTGTAAACTGTTTTATTTAGCTACAAATAATGTCATTTCAAGGCTCTTACAAAAATGGTGTAGTAGTGGTGTAGTAAGCGCCTTGCCTTTGGAAGATACAAATCCCTCAAGAATTGCTTTTACATCTTTATAAACTTCGGAATAGTCCTCAAATTCTCTTTTAAGGCCATTATGAATCTCACTTAACATACGCTCATCATTACAATGCGCAACGACATATTTGCATATTCTGTTTGTTGTATTTCTCGTGTAATCTAAATTCCCTTGGTAAAAGCATTATCTAAAATATCTTGGCAAATATATACAAATAACTAATTATATTTAGTATAGCATAATAACGGTTATTTTTCTATTAGAAATTATTGAAGTAGGAATAATATGATTTTTCAAATGGTATAACATATATCGCTCTTACCACAGAATAAATCAACTTGACAAGAACAAAAACTGCAGCATACGCACATACAAATGCAGGTTACGCAGACGTTTCTTGCGGAGTTTTGAAGAAAAAGGTATCATCATCTTCATAGGAGGTGACGGAGTGAAAGTTCATTATTTAAAAGAGGCTCATTTGGAAGAGGATTATGTAGATGTGCATTATAGCCGGGAGTCCGAAACAATAGAACTGATAAAAGATTTTTTTCTTTCCTTTCATAGTATTTGCGGGAGAAAAGATGATTGTGTGAAAAAGCTGCATTCAGGAAGTATTTATTATCTGGAAGTAGTAGACCGGAAGCTTTTTGCTTATCAGGAAAAGGAAGTCTGGCAGTTGGATTATAGTCTGAAAGCTTTCCTTGCCCGCTTTGGGGCAGGTGGATTTATTCAGATAGGAAAGTCGGTGGCGGTAAATATTTATAAAGTAAGTCACATTAAGGCAGATTTGAACATGAAGCTTCGCCTGATGCTGGATAATGGCGAAACCTTGATTTTAAACAGAAGCTATAAAAAATCATTTCTGGATGCGTTGCATAAGATACAGGAGGTGTATGATGAAAATAATTAATAGGCAGAATTTTTTTCCCGTTGTGTGTGTGGTGTTTACCGTATTGGTTCTGCTAAAAATCTTGTTGGAAGCGATTGTGCAGAAGGTATTCGGAGGATATCAGGAAAATCTTTTGCTCATGTTTTTCCTCTCTTTTCTGACAGTATTTATTCTTTCACAGCATTACCGGCTTCAAAATTTTCCTTTGCTGGTGGTGATTTTGCTACAGTATTTCCTGTTGATTGGCACTGTTATGCTTTTGATATGGGTATCATCGTTTTTTGAACCGCTCCATGAGAATGGATATCGGGATATGTTTCTATCATTTACCATTCCATATGTGATAGGTGCAGTAGTTTATTATGTTTCCCTGTTTTATGAAATCAGACGTGCCAATCAGGCTTTAAAAAACATACGGAGGTATAAGAGTGAAAATGAAAAATCAGATGAAAACAGATAAATCAAAACCCATAGTCACAGGGTCTGACTTTTTGAGCTTGGGATTATATGCTTTTGCGGGACTGGGAATGGAAGGGATTTATGCGTATCTTTTGGAACCGCATATTTACGGGGCATCCATGGATAGCTGGTCAAAGCTCCAGACTATCATACACTGGATTCTTACCTGTGTTACATGGGGGATTTTTGCAATTGTCCTGATTCGGAAGGCGGAAGGAAAATATCAGTTTCCTATATTGAAAAAGGGAAGTGCCATGGCATTGTGGCAGTGGGGATTATGTGGTCTGTTTCTGGTGATGAGTCTTTTCATGAATTATATAGACTGGGGCGGATTTAAGATATATTTGGAGTTTGTAAGGAAAGGTCCTTTGCTTTTTACCTTTCAGTATATTTATTATGCATTTGAGACCATGCTTTTTTTATTGATTATCGTGTTTGGGCAAAAGGCATGTGAGCTATGGTTTCGGAAACAAGCCATCCCCTATGGGGGAATTGTTTGTGGACTGACGTGGGGACTTGGTCATATTTTTACTAAGGATTTAGCAACCGGGCTACAGGGCCTGGTGCTGGGACTTATGATGGGGAGTGTCTATCTTCTGGTAAACAGAGATTTGAAGAAGGCATACGGAGTGCTGTTTCTACTTTTTGTGCTTTGATAGACTTTTAACATGACATTACGTTGTCGGCTTCGGTTTGCTACAATGTTTTCATATATTGCAAACGGGAGTTGATTTTATGAAGCATGAATGGAGAAAGCAGGAAAAAAAGATATACGGGACAAAAGGGATACCTTGTGTCATAGATTTCCTGTCCCAGAAATTCATTACAATTTCCGGAACAGGAAATCCAAAATACTGCTGTCATTACAGAACTTGTCGAAACGGTGTTAAACTGACTGATTAACCGCATATTGATAGGAGAACCTTCCATCATTTCACTGAAAGGCGTGCTTTTAGTGGTATTTTGCAGGAAAATGTGATAAAATTAGAAAGAACAAAGGAGATACATACAAGGTGGAAGTTGATATTTTAATTGACAGGATTACGGACTGTTTGATAGACACAAGAACCGGCGAGGAAGTGGAAACGGAATACTGGATGCGTGAAACACCAATAAGACCGAAGGACTACAAGGGTTGGAAATTTAACTGGAGTATCACCGAGAAAAACGGGTATGATATATATGAACTGTTCCTAAAGGACGATGATACAGTTCAAGGCAGAATTTCTGTAAAGGTTGACGGCGGAGTTGCAGATGTGGATATTGTAGAAACTGCGCCACATAATTACAGCCACACAGGAAGATATGAGGGAGTCGGCGCACATTTATTTGCGATTGCTTGTCAGGTGAGTCTTGATGCAGGCTATGATGGTTTTGTAGCATTTACGTCAAAAAGTGACTTGGTGGAATACTACAAAGAAAAGCTGAATGCGGGTGTATTTCGTGACAGACGGATGTACATTGATGAAGAGGCAGCACAGACATTGTTAGACAAATATATGAGAAAGTAGGTGACAGTATGTTGGCGATGGCTAAAAAATCAACAGACTATACACATGACATTGCTTATTATGCAAAGGACAGCAGACTAACGGAGCCGTCTGATGGTAAAAGGTATGAGTGGCGGAAAATGATTAAACTTTCAAAAGAATTAGGCAGACCACTTACAGACGAAGAAGCAGAGGAATTTAGGATTGAGTAATTGAAAATAATATTTAAGAAAGCAGAGATTCGAGAGAGTCCCTGCTTTTTTTACGCCCATTTCTGGCGTTTTGAAATCCCTTAACTGACCTAAAATCAGCTTATACGGGAGAGAAAAATTCTACTATTTTTTTATATTCCCCATTGACAAAATTAAAAAAAAACATATAATGAACATATGAACAATTACTCATATATAAAACCTACATCATACAAAGTATAGAAAAAAGAAGTATCAGATATATCCGAAAGAAAAAGGAGTGCGCAGTATGAGTGAAAAAAAACATCTACCCAGATATGGAATTGGTCCGCTTTATACAGCCTTGGTTATTGCTTTGACGATTGCCGGAATCCGACTATCGGGAACAGGCCGCTTTCTTTCAGGGCAAATAAAAGCTTTGCAAATACCTTTTGCAGTGATAGGAATCATTATGATCTTTACCGGTGGAGCATTGTGGTATAGTGCAGTTTTTCAGGCCAAAGTAGATTCCTGCATTAAGAGCAATACACTTGCAACCACAGGCATTTATGCATATGTGCGCAATCCGATTTATTCGGCTGTTTTGCTTGTCTGTACGGGTGCGTTGTTCATTGCAAATAATTTGTGGCTGTTGATTTTGCCTTTTGTATTCTGGGTGATTCTGACTGTGATGATGATATGCACTGAGGAAAAATGGCTGAAAAGGCTGTATGGCAAAGAATACGAAGAATACTGTAAACGGGTTAACCGCTGTATACCCAAAATTAGAGCAAGGTGAGGAGGAATCCCATGGAAGAAGCAAAGAATGAAAAAAGAAAAAAAGAAGCATTAGAAGACCAAAAGGAACTTTGTGAATGCATCCATGTGCATGATGACATTGTAAAAGAAGTAAATCAAAAAATGCCGGATGAAGAAGAATTGTATGATTTGGCGGATTTCTTTAAGGTGTTTGGAGACTCTACCCGGATTAAGATCCTATATGTACTGCTGTGTTCGGAAATGTGTGTATGTGATATTGCCCAGATATTAGGCATGACCCAATCGGCCATTTCCCACCAGCTTAGAATGTTAAGGCAGATGAATCTGGTCCGTACCAGAAGGGAAGGAAAGACCGTTTTTTATTCCTTGTCAGACGGACATATTTTCAATATCTTAAGCCAGGGTATGGAGCATATTGAAGAGTAAATGGATAATTTGCCCATTTTCCTAAAAGATTCTATCTATAGGAA
>CAMWWJ010000250.1 GCA_947177925.1 uncultured Lachnospiraceae bacterium | reverse complement strand
ATTCACAAACAATTTGTAGATGATACTTTCTACCTAATCCTCAACCAGTTCGTGCTCCGTAAGAACAGCTTTCCCAGATTCAATATCCCCTACCACCTTATCCTAATGTGCCATAATCATCACTTCTTTGTAATTCAATTTTACCTTTTCCCCCTCCGACATTTTGGCAAATTTGTCCTTTAACTAAACTTCTTTATACAAATTTGAAAAAAGCAATGCACATGAAGAATGGCAGGGATTTCCCTGCCATTTTCTTATTGTATCTTAATCTTTATGGTAGCTTTCTTACCGCTTCCATCTGTCGCCTTAGCTGTAATCTTGACTGTCTTTCCCTTTCCTGCTTTTTTTGCCTTTACAACGCCTTTGCTATTCACTGTGGCATATTTCGTATTAGAGCTTGTCCATTGTATCTTTGTATTTGCCGAATTTCCGTTGGTTTTGACAACAGCCTTCAGCGTTAGGTTCTTGCCGGATTTTACGGTCTTCTTTGAAGATTTGATGGTAACCTTCTTTACCGCATTTTTCATAATTTTAATTTTGTATGTTGCCTTTACATTACTTCCATCCCGGGCTGTGGCAGTAATGGTAACGGTCTTCCCGATTCCGGCTTTCTTGACACTTACCTTTCCTTTGGAAGAAACAGAAGCATATTTCTTGTTGCTGCTATGCCATGTCACATTTTTATCGGAGGCATTCTTCGGTGTAATATTTGCCGTCAACTGTACTTTTTTCCCTGCAGCGATTTTTTTGGAAATTCCTGAAATAGTGATTTGGGTTACTGGAATCTTTTGCTGCGTTGTAGGTTCTTTTCCCTTCTCACCATCCGTTGATTCTTCTTCCTTTTCAGGAGATGGATCCGGTTCCTTCGTATCTTCTTCCATGGTATAAGGTATTATATTTACATATGCCTCATTATTGCCTTCAATCTCCTTCTCATCCTCTGAAACTGCCTGAACACAGACGGCATTTTCTTCATCCTCCGGGATATCCAGACTTTGTAATGGAATTTCCAGATGATAGTTTTCTCCCGGTTCGAGATCCTCTATATCTTCGTAATAATATTCTTGTCCTGTTTTGTAATTTTTAACAATCAATCTGACAGCTCCCGTCTCTAAGCCCTTGTTTACCATGCTTGCTACAATGCTGTAATATCCATTGATTCTATTCAAATGTGCAGTAGTTTGTATATCCATCATCCCCAATAAAACTTCATGGCTATTGTCACCTTCATTTCTTTCCGGACAGTTTGTTTGATTTTTTTCTACTGCGAAATAATATGTATCATTTTCAAGGTCACTTGGAAGGGCAAGGTTGCACTCGACTTCCTGCGAGCCGCCCGGCAATAGCTTCACAGGTACATTTGTTTCTGTTACAAGTTGCTTCCGGCTGTTTAACAGGCTCACTTTTAAGGTTTCCACTGTTTTTGTTCCTCCATTATTGATATGCAGTATAACCGGAAATTCTGCATTCTTTTGAAAATCTCCTGAAACATAGTCTACATTTTTAATAGACAAGTCACAATACTCTCCTGTCAGGACAGAGCCCAGGCTACAGGACTGAATCCAGTCATTCTCCTGTTCCATATTTGCCTTTACCAAATTATATACAGACAAAACCTTCCCATTCCATGCAATGCTGTTTAACTGTTCAATATAATTTTCTGTTTCTGTAATCTGAACCGGTTGCCCCCATGCAGCACTGTCCGTATCATATTGCAGCAGATATCCATTTAAACCTGCTTCATCACTTCCTATATAGCTGATATACTGCTTTCCGTCAGCTCCTGTAAAGTATTGGAATGAACTTCCGGATATTTCATTTTCTTCAAGTAATGCCGATACCTGTTCTCCATTCCACATAAAGTAGTTTCCATCAGCATACCAGAGTAATGCCTTTTCTCCGTTATATGTATCAAACTGGATATTGGCTACAGAGCCTTCATAAATAGCCTTTTCTGCACCTGTGCCATCTATCGTATCCAAAATTACCAGTCCGGTATCCGAGGTGTCGGAAACATCTCCATCCTTATCATAGGTATAAGCTAGATACAATCTGTCATTTACGGTTCCTAATTTTAAATCAAAAACCGGCTTGTTTACATCTGCTATCTGCACAGCCTGTGCTATGTTTTCTGTATCTTCCGCAAAAACGATATGGTTTGTTCCTTCCATACCAAATACATTCCCTGCACTGTTTTCTATCCATGCATAATAATTTTTGCCATTCTTTTCCGCCATGACAGCCGCTTTTTCATAGGTTCCGTTTTCTACCGCTCCATTTGCTTTTGTCTGACCATTCTCGGCAACTGCTTTGCCATCAATAAAGGTATGTGCAGCCACGTCATAGCTCATTCTGTATAAATCGGTTGCATCTGCGGTATCTGCTAATGATAATTCTTCTCCATCCGGCACTGCTGTCTTGCCATTATTCCACATCACATAAAATCCGTTTTCCTTCTTGCAGACTGTAGGATTATAATCAGCCGTACCATCATCATATACAGGTCTGGGCACAGACCATGTATTGTCCTGCCCGTTATATAAGGAGTACATCAATGTGGAGGCATTTTGCGCATTTCTTGTAGGATAATCATCCAGATAAAGCATTACTATATCTTCTCCACAGCTTACAAGCTGTGGCATGGAATCTATGTAAGAGGAAGTCTGTACAAACACGGAATCCACATCTGCCTTATCCACCGCAATATTTCCAGACCAGTCATCTGCCAGTATACCGTCATCTGCATAAGGCATTATAAATGCCCATCCATCTGTCTCCTCATTTTCCAGACTGCTGCCTGCCCCTAATGCATTTCCGCTGACCGAGTTTTGACTGATGGAATTTTCACTGACGATCATCTCTTTCGCAGACATGGCCACATTTTCTTCCATAGGCGCCAACTGTTCATGTGGAATCGTGGTATAACTGTCCTGATCAGTAAGTGCAGCTATTATATTTTTACTGTCATTTTCCTGCAAGCCTGCTGCAGCTTGTTTGGCTGATGAATCTCTCTTGTACATATAATACTCACCATCCATTATTTTCAGGCTTCCCCGTTCCTTTCCCAAAGCCCTGAATTGTAGACCAAGTTCTCCACTCACTTTCCAATATTCAAGTCCATTTACTTCTTTTGGAAAAAGAATGTATTTTATAGAGGTTCCTAGCTTGCCATAACCTCCTGCAGAGACAAGATATTTAAATCCTAACCCTGCGCTCAATTTCCCTTCTGCAGAACCTTCTGCAAAGACTTTTCCTTCCACTTCAAAAGGCTCCACCCAAAATGTGGTTTCCCCTCCTCCCGACACTTTTCCAGTTAGGTCGAGAGCTACTACAACAGGAGGCCACTTCCAAGCCTGCCATTCCTTTCCCCAGGAAACCTGAAAACATATATATATTTTTCCGCTCAACGTTTCTCCCGTTACGGGTCCTTCCGCATAGCCCGCCACATCTAAAGTAATTCCCAGTTTTTCCGACATCTTATACTCTTTATCCGAATATTTCTTAATATCATCAAAAACGGTATCGCCGCTACCCGAAAGGCTTTTTTTAAGGGTTTCTTTCATTCCCTGCCATTTGCGTTTCTTCGTTTTATCATCTGTGCCAAGTTTTCCCAGATTAACATTAAATCCTATTTTCATAGTCTCATCATCTATTTCTGCATAAACCGGCAGTGCGGTCAATCCATTCAATGTGATTTTCTGTCCGCCAAAAATCGGCACATCATCTCCTACTGTAAAAGATAAATCCTTGCCTATATTCATCTTTGTTACTTCGGTCTTTTTTACAGTTTTCATTATCTGTAGATTAATCTGTGTCCGAAACAGTTCCTTATTATTTTGGTCGTAACCGCAAACATATACCTGTTTTCCTGCCTGAAACTTGTCCGTCTGTAAGGAAAAGCTGCCATCTTCCGATTCTGCGATTTTATTATAAGTACCTTGCTTTTTCTCCTGCTCGATGGTGTATTTTTCTACATTTTCCTGCGTATTCCCAACTGCCTCACACTTAATCTGGAATTTCGTGTCCTTATCCGCCTCGTTTATTTTCTTTTCTTCTACTAAAAGATTATATTTATTTCCATTATACGTAAGAGTTACCTTACTGAGCCCGTCCTTTACCATAACTATCTTGCAAAGGTGACCACATTTTTCCAAATCGAAGCTTTCTGTTCGGGAGGGGTATCCTGCTGCTGTTACTGTAAAGGTTTCTGTCTCTCCTGAAAGGTTCGTAAATTTTGCAAGTCCGGTGTCCGTTGTTTTCTGCTCCTGTGCTGTGGATGTGCTTTTAACGGTTGCGCCTTTTATGGCATGGCCTTTTGAGTCTGTGACTTGGATGGCGGTTTCGCCATCTGATACTTTTATATCTAAATCGTCGGGCGAAGTAGGCTGAAACGGAGTGTTTTTCAAAACAGGATATGGATAAACCCTGTCTCCCATCTGCCAAATAGTATCAAAGTCAAAGCCTGCAAAATTTGATTGTTCTTTCATTTGGGATCTGCTTAGGTATGTAACACCGTTTTCTGCTTGTCCGCTGTAATCCAAAAGATTATATAAATGACCGGCTTCTTTTTTTCTCCTAGAATCGATACCAACTAATCTACCTGAATGCGAAGAACTATCCGTCACCAATCTGTCACATTTCAAGCTACCAATATTGTAGCAATTATTTATAATACCTTCTTTTTTATTTTCAGATTCATCACCTTGATTCCATAAGTATCCCACAATACCACATGCATACGCGCTATATTTAGTGCTCTTAGCATAAATTTCTCCACTATTAAAACAATCTGAAATATCAGTACTTTCAGCAGATTCTATAATCCCATTTGCATGTGCACTTCTTCCTATTGCAGTTATAGCTCCAGTATTATGACAATTAGAAATTGAAAAATCTGCTATAATATTTTTATCGCTCTCAACATGAAGCCCGCCTATAATCCCTGCTGATGTATCATCGCTTAATAAAGCACCCGAATTTGAACAAT
>CAMWWJ010000249.1 GCA_947177925.1 uncultured Lachnospiraceae bacterium | reverse complement strand
CCCTTTTTTTATAATCATTCCCACAAATGTTCTAGCAAGAATGGCTATTGTATTTACAACTGTTCCAAGCATATTATTTTTTAATAAGCAGGGATTTTCCTGTCATTTCAGCAGGCTGTTCCATTCCCATTACTTCAATTAAGGTAGGAACGATATCTGCAAGGCAGCCACCCTCTCTTAATGTATAGCCTTCCTTGTAATTTACTAAAATAAATGGCACTTCATTGGTAGTATGGGCAGTAAAAGGAGCGCCTGTTTCATAATCAATCAACTGTTCCGCATTGCCATGATCCGCACAGATGAACATGGTGCCGTCCACGCTTTTCAGTGCTTCCACCGCTTTGCCTACGCATTCATCCACGGCTTCCACTGCTTTAATAGCTGCTGCTTCCACACCGGTATGTCCTACCATATCCGGATTTGCAAAGTTGATGATGATCACATCATATTTTTCGGAAGTGATTGCTTCGCATAATTTATCACATACTTCATAAGCGCTCATTTCCGGCTTTAAGTCATAAGTTGCAACCTTTGGAGAGTTTACTAAAATTCTGTCTTCCCCTTTGTTTGGCTCTTCCACGCCGCCGTTAAAAAAGAAGGTAACATGGGCATATTTTTCTGTTTCTGCAATTCTCGCCTGAGTCATGTTGTTTGCTGCTAACCATTCGCCAAATGTGTTGGTAACCGCAATCTTCTTAAAGGCAATTTCTTTATTTGGAATGGTTGGATCGTAATCGGAAAAACATACATAAACAAGCGGAATCCTTGCCCCTCTGTCAAAGCCCGTAAATTCATCATCGCAGAACGCTCTTGTAATCTCCCTTGCCCTGTCGGGTCTGAAGTTAAAAAATACCACACTGTCATTTTCCTGAATCAGGGCAACCGGAGCCCCATTCTTTACTACTACGGTTGGCTTTACGAACTCATCTGTTTCTTCTCTGTCATAGGATTCCTGTATAGCTGCCGGAGCGCTTTCTGCCGTCAGGCCTTCTCCCTTTGTCAGAGCATCATATGCTAACTTTACTCTGTCATAATTGTTATCCCTGTCCATTGCATAGTAACGGCCTGCAACAGAAGCCACCTGTCCAACACCGATTTTTTTCATTTCTGCTTCCAAAGCTTCCACAAATTCTTTTCCCGATGCCGGAGGTGTATCACGTCCGTCTAAAAAGCAATGCACATATACTTTGGAAAGCCCTTCTCTTTTCGCTAACTCCAATAAGCCGTATAGATGCGTATTATGGCTGTGGACGCCACCGTCTGACAGCAGACCAAAGGCATGGAATGCAGAATCATTTTTCTTGCAGTTCTCCACCGCCTTTAACAAGGCTTCATTCTCAAAAAATGTACCGTCATTGATCTCTTTTGTGATTCTGGTAAGCTCCTGATATACGATACGTCCTGCACCCATATTCAAATGACCCACTTCGGAGTTTCCCATCTGTCCGTCAGGAAGCCCTACTGCCATACCGGAGGCATTTCCTTTTACAAAAGGATATTCCTTCATCAGCCTGTCCATTACGGGAGTGTCTGCCTCTGCTACCGCATTTCCCTTTTGGGTTTCATTCAGTCCATATCCGTCAAGAATCATTAATACTGTTGGTTTTTTACTCATTTTCATTCTCCTCTTCTATATTTTATATTATATAACCTATTGCTTTCTTCTATTTATCTGATTTCATCTTTTTCTTTCCACATGCACTTCTCTTATTATCGGCTCATATATATATCTTTATGGTCCTATGTTTTTTATGATGCTTCCGGCATATTCCTTACGGAAAATCATAGTCCGGACACCTTTATGAATTATACACGTTTTATTTTTATATTTCAAGAAAAACTGTTGTATTTTCATGAAAACACCTTTAGAATGTAGGGATATGATAAATTTTATTAGGATGATATGAGGTATTGATTATGGTTTCTTTACTTGCAAAGCTATTCATAAAGAACAGGGAGGATATCACTTCTCCCCACGTGCGCCGGAAATACGGGGTATTATGCGGCGCAGTCGGTATTTTTCTAAATGTGTTTTTATTTGGAGTGAAGTTTTTGGCTGGAATACTGAGCCATTCCATTGCCATTACCGCAGATGCTTTTAACAATTTGTCCGACGCAGGCTCCTCTCTGATCACGCTGATCGGCTTTAAACTGGCAGGACAGAAGCCGGACCCGGGCCACCCCTTCGGTCACGGCAGGTTTGAATATATTTCCGGGCTTTTAGTTTCCATTGCCATTATTTTAATGGCTTATGAGCTAATCAGTTCTTCCATTCAGAAAATCATACATCCGGAAGCCGTTACCGGAAGCCCGTTAGTGATTGCTATCTTACTGCTTTCCATCCTGATCAAGCTGTATATGTATTTTTACAACCATTCACTCGGGAAGAAATTAAATTCCACGGCAATGTGTGCCACCGCTTCCGACTCCTTCAGTGATATGATCGCACCTCATTTGTTTTATTTGCCATTATTATCGGCAAGTCTACGGGACTTTTGATAGATGGCTACTGTGGAGCGCTGGTTGGCATTTTCATTTTCATTGCAGGAATCCGGGCGGCAAGGGATACCATCAATCCTCTTTTGGGGCAGCCCCCCTCCAGGGAATTTGTAAAACAGATTGAAGAAATCGTTACTTCCTATGATGAGATTCTTGGAATCCATGATTTGATCGTTCACGACTACGGTCCCGGCCGGGTCATGATTTCCCTTCATGCGGAGGTTTCCGCCCATGGAGACCTGGTAAGCCTCCATGATATTATTGACAACATTGAACGGACATTGAAAAAGGGATTAAAATGTGATGCGGTAATCCACATGGACCCTATTGTAGAGGATGATGAAGAGACCAACCGGTTAAAGGAACAGATTACCGCTTTTTTGAAGGAATACAATCCGGATTTAAATCTTCATGACTTCCGCCTTGTAAAAGGCCCTACCCATACGAACATTATTTTCGACGTGCTCCTTCCCATGGAATTTTCAAAAACCGATTTGGAAGTAAAGCAGTATTTATCGGATAAAATAACCGCATTGGATCCTAAATACTATTCCGTCATTGAAATTGACAGGGCTTACTGCTGACACCTGGCTTAATCCACGCTTTTCAACGACTCTGCCATATTGATTTTTTCCAGCTTAAGGGACATGAATAAATTTACAATGATAGTAAATCCAAAAGTGAAAATCAGGCTGTATAAATAGCTTAAGGGCTTTATATGCACATCAAAAGAAACCATATCGATCTGAATCTGGAGCATGACAAAAGCATGCAGAAGCTTTCCAAGAAACAGTCCAAGCAAAGCCCCGATTGCCGTCAGCACCACATTTTCACGAAATACATAAGAAGCCGTTTCGTTCCTAAAAAAGCCAAGCACTTTTATTGTAGCGATTTCACGAATGCGCTCAGTAATATTGATATTGGTCAGATTATAAAGCACGATAAAGGCAAGAGAGCCTGCACACACAATAATCAGAAGCACAATATAATTCAGGCTTTCCATCATAGTGCGAAACCTCTCCATTGTATCTTTATTGATGGTAACTGCCGAAACCCGGGCCTGATCCATAAGAGCAGCAGCAGCCTCATGGGTGTCCTTTCCTTCCTTTATATTGATATATAAAGTCTTGTATTCCGGCTCTCTTCCATAGAACTCTTTATAGGTTTCTTTATCCAGATACACATAATTATAAACATAATTCTCAAAAATACCGGATACCTCTGCCTTTATTTCTTTATATTCATCATCCCGCAGCGTAATCGTATCTCCCACCTTCAAATGAAATAAATCCGCCAGATTATTGGAAATGATGATTTCACCCTTTTTTGGATACGGCAATGCCTCATTCTGGACAGTATGAAGGCTTACATAATCCCCAATCTGTTCCTCTTCTTTAGCAATTACAAGGTTTATGGCTTTTATTTTATCAGCTCCGATCAAGTCCATAGAAGATTCATGTATCCGGCAATAGCCATTGCTCCATGCCTCCAATGTCTGTTCCACGGAACTGTCCTTTTCCTTTTTCGTTTCGGTTTCCATTTCTTCTTTTAAGGAGGCGCTCATCTGAAAAATCTGTATTTCTTCAAACTGCTGAACTGCCACATCTGCAATGGAATCTTTGATTCCAAATCCGGTTACTAAAAGGGCAGTACATCCACTTATACCGATTATCATCATAAAAAACCGCTTTTTATACCGGAACAGATTCCTCAGGGATACTTTCTGAAGAAACTTAAGTCTTGACCATAAAAAGGGTATCTTTTCCAGCAAAATTCTTTTTCCTGCCCGTGGCGCCTTAGGGCGCATAAGCTCAGCCGCCACAGAAAACAGCTCATACCGGCAGGAAAGCCACGTAGTCCCTATGGAGCAAAGCAGGGATACTACAAGTGAGACTACCAGAATCCCTCCGTTGAATACATAGGAAATGCCACATGTATTATACATGATGTGGTAGGAAGTCCAAATAACCGCCGGAAACAAATAGGTTCCTGCAAAAAAGCCCAGAATACAGCCCGAAACAGCTCCGCTTCCGGCATAAAACATGTATTTGCCCATAATGGCGCCTTCTCCATAGCCAAGAGCCTTTAACACGCCGATCTGGGTCCGCTGCTCTTCCACCATGCGGTTCATGGTGGTAATGCACACAAGGGCAGCTACAAGAAAGAAAAACAGCGGAAAAACATTTGCAATGCCTTCCACAATACTGGAATCATTTTCAAAGCAGACATATCCAATATTGGCATCTCTTGTCAGCACATAATAATCCGGTTCTTCAATTTCCATAAGCTCTTTTCTGGCATCCTTGATTTTTTCCTCTGCTTCCGCTATCTTGTCATCAAATTCCGCCTGTGCTTCTTTATAATCTGCCTTTCCCTCTTCTAACTCCTCTTCCGCCTTTTTCAGCTCTTCCTTTTTTTCATCCAAAACCTTCTGTGCAGAATGAAGCTTTGCTTTTCCTGCAGCAATTTGTGCAAGCCCTTCCTCTACCTGTTGATTAGCCAT